>CAINCZ010000001.1 GCA_903847195.1 uncultured Acidobacteriota bacterium
CGAGCGTACCTTGGCCTGGCTCAATCGCTGCCGCCGCCTCGCCAAGGACTTCGAGAACCTCAGCCGCAATGCCTTGGCATTCCTCCAGCTTGCATCAATCCGCCTGATGCTGCGAAAGCTTTGCAACCCACTATGAACTTTCCGGACGGACTCTTACTGAACTGCCGATGGGAAGTTTTCGAGGGGTCTCCTCTCCACGTCAGGCCCCCACGACGGCCTTGCGCGGGCGGCCGCGTGCCTTCTGCGCGGCCGGCGTCGGTGCAAGTTCGGCAGCCTTCGGCCTCTGACCGAGGCCGATCTGTTTCGCGAGCACTGAGCGGCGCGCAGCGTAGTTGGGCGCGACCATAGGGTAGTCGTGCGGCAGGCCCCACTTTTCGCGATACTGCGCTGGTGTCAGACCGTAGCCCTTCGCCAGATGCCTTTTCAGCATCGACAGCTTCTTGCCATCCTCCAGGCAAATGATGAAATCTGGGAAGACCGACTTCTTCACCGACACTGCCGGTTCCGGTTTCCCGGCGATCACGACCGGCTTCTGCACACCAGCGAGCGTGGCATGCACAGTACGGATCAATCCCGCCAACGCATCCGACGCGACCTCGTTGTGCTCCACATAGGCGGCCACAATCTGGGCTGTCAGCTCCAGCTGCTGGCCCACCTCAATGCTCTCGCTCATCGTCATCCTTTCGCAGGAGATGCTCGGCCGCCCTGAACGGCGCCAAGTCGCAAGATGGGGATAATAGACGTTCTTTCCGCATCCGACCAGAGGTGGGGACAATATTTCGGCACGATTGTTGCTTGATATGGCTACTCAGGCCATCCCTAGTCTCATGTGGACGCTCGGCCGGCCCGATCCTCAATGCATTCTATCAGTTCCTTAAGTCATCCCTGCATGTGGGGACTATATAATACCAGCGGCCCTAAGTGTTGACCCGTAAGGGTGGGTCAACGTCCGCCGGTATGACTCTTTGTTTTGCGCGCGGCCGCCCCACCAACCCCGCGCGCCATACCAGCGGCCCGAAATGCCGGAAGAGTCAGCATTTCGGGCCGCTGGTATAAAACCGTCCGGGCACCCGCTCCCCTACCTCCCCTTGGCCTCGTTGAGCCGGCGGGACTGGAGAGGATACGCAAATTCACAACGGGGTCCGGCGAGGGTGCAGCGCATCACGGTGCCGGTGCCAGACCGCTGCGAGCAACGCTTGCAGGTTCTGGCAGGGTCAGGCACGCAGCGTAGTGACGAGCGCGCTCAGCCGTTCTTCCGAACCGCCAGCAGGGCTTGAACCCGATCAACGAGATCACGAATGTGGATCGGCTTGCGCAGCAGCGAATAGACGCCGGGGATAGCCTCGCCCACTGCCAGGGCGGCGCTGTCACCGGCGTAACCTGTCAGCAGCACCGCGGGCAGCCCGGGACGGATTTTCTGTGCGGCGCGTATGAGGGCGATGCCGTCCATGCCCGGCATGGAGAGGTCCGTGACGAGGGCGTCCACCACCTCTCCCGAGGCGAGTAGGGTGAGCGCCTCGGTCCCATTGGCGGCGACCGGCACAACGAAGCCGGCATCCTCCAACGCTTCTGCGAGCATCTCCCGTACGAGATCCTCATCGTCCACTAAAAGCAGCCGAGCGGATGTCATCGCTCCGTTGGTTTCGCCTGCTGCTGCGTCAGCCGTGATCTTCGGCGCCACCGCATCGGGGGTTCTGTTAGAACCAACCTCGGGCAGCCATAGCGTAATCGTGGTACCCCGGTCCGGGTGGCTCACAATCTCCATGGCACCGGCCGACTGTTCGGCGAACCCCTTGGCCATTGACAGGCCCAGCCCAGTTCCAACGCCAAGTGCCTTGGTCGTAAAGAATGGTTCAACCGCGCGCGCGAGTGTGGCCGCGTCCATCCCGATGCCGGTGTCAGCGATAGCGAGCCGTACATAGCGCCCCGGCAAAAGTCCAGCCGGGTGCTCCAGGCCGTCCGAAGAGACGACCTCGGTCTCAGCGCGGAGCGTCAGCCGGCCGCCTTTTGGCATTGCATCGCGCGCATTCGTGGCGAGATTGACGAGGACCGTCTCAAGCTGCCCCTTGTCAGCAAAGATCTGTGCGAGACCGCCTTCCGATATGACCTGCACCTCGACCACGGCCCCTAGGGTGTGGGTGAGTATTTCACGCAGGCCGCTCAACAGGGCGGTCACATCCAGCGCTTCGGCGCGCAGATCGCCGCGGCGGCCGAACGCGAGCAGACGGCACGTGATGGAGGCGCCCCGTTCGACCGCCTCTCTGGCGAGCCGCGCGAGTCGGCGAACGGCAGTTTCATTTTCCGGTCGGCGTTCGATCAGCGAAACCGCTCCCTCGACCGCCTGTAGGATATTGTTGAAGTCGTGCGCGATGCCGCCAGCCAACTGGCCGAGCGCTTGCATCCGCTCTGCGTGGGCCGCGTGCGCCTGTGCCGCCTCTCGCGCCGCCACTTCCTCGCGCACGCGCGCCACCAGATCTTCGTTCTCGCGCAGGCGTGCCGCCAAGTCGTCGGTCAGGCGGCGAAGTTGGGCTTCTTTGGCTTTCCTTTCGCTGATATCGGCGAAGGTGACAACCAGCCCGGCCGTCTGGCCTTGGCTAACGATAGGGACGCAAACCAATTCGGCGGGGAATGTGGTCTCGTCGCGACGGCGCAAAGCGACCTCACGCCTGACTTTGTCAGCGCATAGTACGGCGCTGCAACTTTCCTGTTTAACAACGAGTTTGACAGCCGGAACGCCGATCAACTGTTGTTCGGTGCTGCGGAGGATATCGAGGGCTGCCCTGTTGGCGAAGGTGAAGATCCCGGCGGCATCCACGCTGCAAATACCGTCGCCGACAGCATCGAGAATA
>CAINCZ010000002.1 GCA_903847195.1 uncultured Acidobacteriota bacterium
GATGTCCAAGAAGTCATTGAGTTTGCTTTCGCAGATTTGTCTTTGGGCCGGTTTCCTGATTCCCTTCTTCGCCTCCCATTACGTCGGCATGCCCATGGACCGGATGCCGGCCGTGCTGGCAGCCAACGTGGTGCTGTGGGCGATCGGGCTGGTGGCCGGTTACTACGTTTATCTCCAAGAGAAGAAAGTGGCCGCCGATGTGGCGGTCTGGAGCCGCATCTGCGGCTACATTGCATCGATTCCGGCAACATTTGTGATGCTGGGGTTGGTCTTTGGGTATCTATATTACCCGTCGATCGAAAAGAGCGCGATTGCGAAGTCGATCAACTACCTGCTGATGCTGACGCTGTTTGCCATGGGCGTGCAGATCACGGGTGCGGACTGGTCGGGGATCATCCGGCATCCGAAGATGGTCTCGGTGTCGGTGGTGCTTCGCTGGGTGTGCATGCCGTTACTCGCATACCTGCTGGCGAACTTTGTGCTGCTGCGGTTTTTGTCGCAGCCGGCGGCGACGACGGTGGCGGTGGGCATGGTGATCCTGGGCACGACGCCGACGGGGGCCGCCTCGAACACGCTGACGATGATCAGCCGCGGCGACCTGGCACTGTCGGTTTCGGTGACGACGGTGAATACCATTATTGCGCCGTTCCTGCAACCGTTCCTGATCAAGCTCTTTGTGGGACGCGTGACGCACGTGGACACCTGGGGGATCTTCAAGGACCTGATCGAGGTAATCCTGATCCCGGTGATCGTGGGCACGCTGGTCGGTTCGCAGATTCCGAACCTGGTGAAGAAGCTGCGTCCGCTGCTGCTGGCGATTTCGGTGCTGTGCCTGGGATTGATCATCATGACCAACATCGCGCGAGGCACGAGCACGCTGCTGCGGCAGTTGTGGATTCTGCCGCTGCTGGCGCTGGTTTGCGTGATCCAGGGTACGGCGGGATTGTCGCTGGGCTACTACGTGCCGAAGTTCTTCGGCTTCAGCCACAAGCAGCGCGTAGCGGCCTGCTTTGAAGTGGGCGTGGAGAACGCCTCGCTGAGCATGGTGGTGGCAATGAACCACTTCAGCCCGCTGGCGGCGATTCCGGCGGTGCTCTACAGCAAGCTGCAACACATGCTGGCAATCGGCATTTTCGTCAGGCGATTCCAGCGCATGGATGCGGAAGCAGCAGGACAGGCGGCGCCTTCCGCACAAAAGGCGCGCGCGTAGTTGAGGAAAGTTTTCGAGCAAGGCACCCGTAGTTGAGTTAATCCGCATATCGAGTTCAAGGAGGGCAGGGTCGAATGAGATTTCCGAAAATTGCAATTGAAGAACACGTGTCGCCATCGGGAGTGGTGGAGAGAGGCCAGGAACTTTTCAACGCGGCGGCATGGAGCAAGATGAGCAAGGCGCTGCTGGACATCCACGGGCAGTTGCTGGACGACATGGACCGGCACAACGTGGAGATGTCGGTGCTATCACTGGTAGCGCCGGGCGTGCAGGGCTTGGCGGATGTGAAGCAGGCGATTGAATGCGCGCAGCGCAACAACGACGCTCTGGCAAACCAGGTGGCGAAGAATCCCAAGCGCTTCCAGGCGTTCGCGGCGCTGCCGATGAACGACCCGGAGGCTTCGGCGCTGGAGCTGACCCGCTGCGTGAAAGAGTTGGGCTTCGTAGGTTCGCTGGTGGACAACTTCTCGTCGATCGGCTCGGAAGATTCGGTGCTGTACTACGACCAGCCGGAGTATTGGGATTTCTGGAGCGTGTGCCAGGACCTCGACGTCCCGTTTTACCTGCACCCGCGCGAACCACCGGTTTGCCGCACGCTGTTCCTCGAAGGGTATCCGTGGCTGCGCACGTCGAGCTGGGCGTTCACGCTCGACATGGCGACGCACATGCTGCGGCTGATGAGCTGCGGGCTGTTCGACAAGTATCCGAAGCTGAAGATGGTGGTCGGCCACATGGGCGAGACGCTGCCGTTTTTGATGTGGCGGGTGGACAACCGCATCAAGAAGTCGCCGCGCGGCATCCCGGCCAAGCAACCGCTCAACCATTACTTCACCAATAATTTCTGGATCACCACGAGCGGGCAGTTCAACACGCCGTCGCTGATGCAGGCCATCAACTGGATGGGCGAAGACCGCGTGATGTTCGCGTGCGATTACCCGTTCGAGATCTTCGATGACGCGGCTCCGTGGCTCGACAGCGTGAACGCGATCAGCGACGCGGCATGGAACAAGGTCGCGCGCACCAACGCCGAGAAGCTGTTCAAGCTGAATCTCGGCGCGCCGAAGGCGGTGGGCGCGAAGGCGTAAGAGCATCGCGCGCAGTGCGAGTAACTTGCGGCGCCGGGTTGCAGAACCCGGCGCCGATTTGCTTGGTGGGCTGGAACCGCGCACAAGGGGGCAAAGCTTATGGCGGAAGTGAATCCGGTGGTCACGATCATGGAGGCGCTGCTGGAGCAGACGCGGGCGATCCGCGACGTGAAGATACAGGTGGAGTCGCTGAAGCAGATGATGTTTACCCATCGTCCGGCGTTCGTGCCGACGTTTGAGGAAAAGGTGAAAGAGGTCACGGCGGGTGGAACGCTGGAGCGGTTGGATGGGTTGATGGCGACGCTGGAGAGCACGGTGAGGAAGTTGAAGGAAGGGTAAGAAGAGACTCATGGTGTACGCGGCATCGCTGCCCACATCTGCTAACAACGGCAGATGTGGGGCACCGGGCACCCACCGAAGGTAGGGCAGGCAGCCTTTCTTTTACAGCGTTGAACTTGGCCGTAATTCGGCGTAAAGTGCTGGCCGTGAAACGACGAATGAATGTCGCTGCGATCCTGACGTTCGCCCTCTTGTGCTGCGTCCTTCAGTGCGGCTGCGACTCGACTGCACGGTCGGCAGAGTCACGTTCTCCCGACGGAGAATTGTTGGCTAAAGCATATGCCGTCGAAGTCGGGGGTATCGGAGGTGGAGGCTATACTGCCGTTGATTTGAACTGTGATAGATTCCTCGGCCGCCGCCTTCGGGTGCCTGTCTTGCGATTTGTTGGAGACAAGGAGACAATTCTCGAGATGAAGTGGATCACATCACGGCATTTGGAGCTGAGCCTGGTTGGCAACGTAAGCTTCGAATCTTATAGGCAACGTTATGGAGATGTGCAAACTACTTTGCGGCAGCCCCCCAAGGCAAGGTGATTGTCACAGTCCAGAACAGCGGCCGGGTACCTGGAGCCCCAGGTTCGCATCGTCCTTTTCGCGCTAGCCTGGGCGCGACGATTCTTCCATTAAGACCCAAAAACGCAAAGTCAAAAACCCCACCTTAGCCGCCCAACAGCGGGGCGACGAAGGTGGGGCACCCAGAAGATTTACTGATTGGTGCGAGCTTCGGCCTTCGGTTCGCTTTCGGCGAAGAACGGCTTCCAGCGTTCGGGATTGGGCGGGGGCGACAGCAGGCTGACGACCACGAGCGAAATCACCGATACCGCGACTGCGGGGAAGATGGCGTCGTGCTGGAGCCAGGTGGCAGGGACGAGCGTCTGGCGGCCGCGTTCGAGGAATATCTGCTCGACGTTCCAGAAGACGGTGACGGAGGTTCCCAACAGAATGGACACGACCGCAGCGCCACCCGTCGCGCGCTTGGAGAAAAACGTTCCCATCACCACGGGCGTGATCGCCGCCGAGTAGATCGTGTAGGCGTAGAGCGCCATGGCCAGGATCGAGGTCCACACCGCGCCCTGCAACAGGGCGAAGATTCCCAGCAAAACCACGAGCACGCGCGAAACCATGAGTATCTGGCGGTTGGTGGCGTTGGGGTTGATAAAGCGCGTGTAAACGTCGTTGACCAGATTGGTGGCGGGCGAGAACAGGTAGTTATTGGCCGTCGAAATCACCTTGGCGAACACCGCGCCCATCAGCAGCGCACCGACGAGCGCAGGCAGTCCGTGGCGGGCGGTGTAGGGGATGATTTCGCGCGGGTGGGCGGCGACCTCGGGGTGGCTCATGAAGAGCGCGGCGCCGAAGATGGCGATGGTGACGATCAGGGTCTCGAGTATGAGCGTGCCGAAGATCCAACCAACGACGGCATGGCGCGCGTCTTTTTCCGACTTAGCGGAAAAGAACTTCTGGTACATGCTCTGGTTGCCGAGCATGAGCAGGAAGGTGGGGAGGAAGAAATCCCACGCCTTGATGAAGCCCGCGCCGGAGCCGCGATTGACGCCACCCTGGAAGCCGAAGCGGCCGAACCAGGTGAAGTACTCGGCGGGCAGCGAAGCGTGGAGGCCGGGCCATCCGCCGACGCGAGTGAACAGCAGCGGCACGGCGATGAAGGCCGAGACGGTGATGAGCAGTCCGATGGCGAGGTCCATGTAGGCGACCGAGGCCATGCCGGCCAGAGCGGTGAACAGGATCACGAAGATGGCGATGATGATCATGCCGAGCGCGTGGGCGTTGGCGGGGGCGAAGCCGAAGGTGTGGATGGCAACGTCGTTGAGTCCGGGGAAGATCAGGTGCAGGATGTCGCCGCCGCCCTTGAACTGGTACGAGGTGATGGCGGTGTAGGCGAACAGGATGGCGATGGTTCCCAGCACGCGCGCAGCGGTGTTGTAGCGCGTCTCCAGCAGATCGGGCACGGTGAACTGCGCGAACTTGCGGGCGCGCGGGGCCACGAAATAGATGATGAGCAGCCCGGCCCAGCCTCCGGCGGGCTGCCACAAGGCGGCGAAGCCGTTGCGGAAGGCGTTCTCGGCCCCGGCGAAGAGCGAGCCCGCGCCGATCCATGATGAGAGCAGGGTGAACACCAGGACGTAGGCCGGAAGCGAGCGTCCGGCGACGAGGAAGTCGGCCTTGGTGTGGACGGTGCGCGTCTTGGCCAGGCTGATGGCCAGTAGCGCGAGCACGATGATGGCGAGAACGAATATGTAGAGCATCGGCCTCTTAGCTGGAGCAACGCAACGGCGCGAGTTCATCCACGCATTGCGGAATTCGGTTTACGCCTGCGACACGGTGCTCAAGCGGCGACGCACTTCGTCGGCCGCGAGTCCGGCGACACGAACCACTTTCTGGCGGCTGGTTTCGCCGCTGACGATGGTGATGGCCGAGCGCGACACACCGAGCACCTCGGCCAGATATTGGATGCAGGCATCGTTGGCCTTGCCCTCGACAGGCGGGGCCGTAAGAGCCAATTTAAGCGCATCGCCGATGGTGCCGGCAATGGCGTTGCGGCGGGCGCGCGGGTGAACCTTGACGGCAAAGGTAGCGCCGCGGGCGGTGTCACGCACGGGGATCACAACGCTTCTCTCACGCCAAAGATGGCCGTGCCCACGCGGACACAGGTGGAGCCTTCGGCGATGGCGACGGCGAAGTCGTGCGACATGCCCATGGAAAGCTCATCGAGCGATAGGCCGGGCAGATGGCGCGCGGCGAGGCGGTCACGCAGTTCGCGCAGCTGGCGGAAGCAGGGGCGCGCGCCCTCGGGATCTTCAGTGAAGGGCGGAACCGTCATGAGTCCGCAGAACTGAAGATGCGCGAGTTCCGGCGCAGCGGCCAGCAGTTCTTCCAGCTCGGCAGAGTCCGGGGCGACGCCGCTCTTTTGTTCTTCGCCGCCGACGTTGACTCCGATGAGTACGCGCACGGTGCGCGAGGCCTGCGCGGCGGCTTCGTTGAGGCGGCGCGCGAGGCGCAGGGAGTCGAGCGAATCGACGGCGTGGAAGAGTTCGGTGGCGGGCTTCGCTTTGTTCGCCTGTAGGTGGCCGATGAGATGAAACTCGGCGCCGGCGAGGTCGGCGAGGGCCGGGGCCTTGGTGGCGAACTCCTGCACGCGGTTTTCACCGAAGAGGCGGTGACCGGCCAGGTAGGCCTCGCGGATGCGCTCGGGCGGGTGCGTCTTGGTGACCGCCATGAGCTTCACGGCGTCGGCAGGACGGCCGGCGCGGCGTGCGGCGTCGGCGACCTGCTGCTGGACGCGTGCGAGGTTTTCGGCGACGGACATGGGACAACTATAAATCACGGGCTGTGCAAGTGGTGGATGTGTGGAGAAGCAGGTCGCTCGCTGCGCCCGGGATGACAAGATCGAAGTAGATTGGAGTCAAGCAACGTCCTGAAGTCAAAAACCCCACCCTAACCGCCCAAAAACGGGGCGGCGAGGATGGGGCACCCAAGCAGAAGAGCAAAATCAGGCCCTCACGCGAATAGCAGAGTCGCCTACATGATTGCTGTCGGCGGGGCGGGTTCGTCGGGGCGTCCGGCGTTGGCCAGCGGCAGACGGACCATCAGCACCGCGATGCCGATCAGGACGATGGCTCCGATGATCAGCGGTGGATCGTTGAAGATCACCGGCAGGATCTTGTGGCCACGGCTCTTTTCCAGGCCGCGGAAGGCGGCGATGACGAGTCCGCAGAGGGCCTCACCGGCGATGAGCCCGGAGGCGGTGAGCACGCCGGCGTTTTCAACCCGGGCCTTCTGCGCATCGTTGAGCTTGGCGCGGTCGCGCATTTTGTCGGTGACCCAGCGGAACAGGCCGCCGACGAAGATGGCGAAGGTGGTCTCCAGCGGCAGGTACATGCCGACGGAGAAGAGCATGGGGCTCTTCACTTCCACCAGGATCAGTCCGAAGCCCATCAGGATGCCGACGACGACCAGCGGCCAGGCCATGTTGCCGCCGACAATGCCCTGCGCCAGCGAAGCCATCAGGCCAGCCTGCGGGGCGGGCAGCTGCGGGCTGCCGAAGCCGTAGGCCTTATGCAGGATCATCAGCGGGAAGAACAGGACAAGAGACGAGACAACGACTCCGAGCAGGTCGCCGATCTGCATCTTGACGGGCGACCCGCCCAGGATGTGTCCGACCTTGAGGTCCTGCAGCATCTCGCCCGCAACGGCGGAGGAGACACAAACGACGGCGGCCACACCGAGCACCGCGCCGACGCCGAGTGCGCCTTTGAGCCCGATGGCGACCATGAGCAGGGCGGCGACGATCAGGGTGCAGAGCGTGAGTCCGGAGATCGGGTTGTTGGAGGAGCCGATCAGGCCCACGAGATTGCCGCTGACGGCAGCAAAGAAGAAGCCGAGCACGATCATGATGATGGCCGCCAGGAACGCGCCGCCGACCAAGCCCGTGAAGTACATGTAGAGGGCGATCATGCAGAGGAAGACCGCGATGAGTCCGCCGAAGACGGCGCGGCTGCTCAGGTCGCGCTCGGTGCGGTCGGCAACCTGATGACCGGCGGCAGACTTCCTCAGGTCGGCGACGGCGCGCTTCATGCCGAGGCCCAGGCTCTTGCGCATGCGGAACAGGGTGAAGCTGGCGCCTACGAGCATGCCGCCGACGGCGATGGGGCGGACGATGCTGTACCAGACGGCTCCGGCGACATCGACCCAGCTTTCCGAGGCGGCGCCGCCGGGCAGCGTTACGGCAATCTGCGGTCCGAGGAAGAAGATGAGGAGCGGAACCAGCAGGCCCCAGGCAAAGACGCCACCGGCGAAGTTGAGCGCGCCGAGGCGCGGGCCGATGATGTAGCCGACGCCGAGGTAGGCCGGGCTGATGGCCGGGGCGGAAAAGGTGGTGGTGCCACCGGCGGCCAAGGTGGGCGCGCCGGGAGCGCGGCTCAGCTTCAGCGCACTCGTACCGAGGGTGCCGACGCGAATCACGAAGTCCTTGCTGGCGGCGAAGAGGTTCAGCGAGCCGAGAAAGTACACCGCGGCGCCGATGCCCATGTTGGCGAACAGAATCTTGGCGGCGCGGCTTCCCTGCTGTCCGGCCTTGTGAATTTCAGCGGCGGCAACGGATTCGGGGTAAGGCAGTTCGGGGTCTTCCACCATGACGCGGCGGAGCAAGGTGACGAAGAGAATCCCCAGCGTGCCGCCGACGCCCATCAGCAGCACGGACTGCACGTAGCCGTGGGCCACGTCGAACTCAGGCCACACGTTGGCGATGATGAAGGCGGGGATGGTAAAGACCGCGCCGGCAGCGACGGACTCGCCGATGGAGCCGACGGTACGGGCGACGTTCTCTTCCAGAATCGATCCCTTGAGCAGCCGCAGTATGGCCATGCTGATGACGGCGGCGGGATAGGTGGCAGCGATGGTCATGCCGGCGCGCAAGCCAAGATACATGTTGGCTGCACCGAGGATGACCGTCATAACCAAGCCGAGCAGCACGGCGCGCAGCGTGAACTCGGGCATCACCATGGTGGCCGGAACGTAGGGTTTATGCTTCTGGCCGGCGGGCGGGGGAGCACTAGTCTGAGAGCTCATGCAAGACAATCCTCACGCCAAAAGGCGTACCCGATTATATTAGGCGGAACCTTGGAATTTAGCACGTCAGATGCCGAAACCGCGCATCTCTGGTTGGTACAATGTTAACTTGCCCGCGGGGCGCGCAAGCCGGCAATTGCCGGGAGCGCGCAGAGACGGGCCGGAGATAGCTGGCGCAATGAAGCTGGCCGAGATACAGGCGGCGCTGCGCTCCCGCAACCTGGGGGCATGGCTCTTTTACGATCATCATCGAAGGGACCCGATCGCGTACCGCGTGCTGGGGCTTCCCGAGTCTCTGTTTGTGACGCGGCGGTGGTTCTATCTGCTGCCTGCCGAGGACGAGCCGCGAAAGCTGGTGCACCGAATCGAGTCGCACCATCTGGACTCCCTGCCGGGAACCAAGCAGGCGTATTCGTCGTATCAGGAACTGGGCGACAGCCTGCGGACAATGCTGCGGCCCTACAAGACGGTGGCGATGCAGTATTCGCCGATGAACATGGTTCCCTACATCGGGTTGGTGGACGCAGGCACGCTGGAGATGGTGCGCAGCTGCGGCGTGGAGGTCGCGACCTCGGGGGATCTGGTTTCGCTGTTTGAGGCGACGTGGAGCGAGGAGCAGATTGCCACGCACTTTGCCGCGCAGCGGGCGGTGGACGAGATCGTGGCTGCGGCGTTTCAGGAGATCGGGCGGCGGGTGCGCGGCGGCGGGACCAACGAGTTTGAGATTCAACAGTGGATCGAAGAGGCGTTCCGGCGCGAGAACCTGACGGACGAGGACGATCCTCCGATTGTGGCGGTGAATGAGCACAGCGGCGATCCGCACTATGCACCGTCGAGCGCGCGGTCGGCGCCGATTCGCGAAGGCGATTTTGTGCTACTGGATGTGTGGGCCAAGAAGCAGACGCCGGGCGCGGTGTATTACGACGTGACGTGGACGGGTTCGCTGGGCGCGCCAAGCGGACGGCATAGCGAGATTTTTGCCGCCGTGCTCGCGGCCCGCGATGCCGGGGTGCGCACGGTGCAGCAGGCCATCGCCGCGAAACAGAAGATCTGCGGCTGGCAGGTGGACGCGGCGACCCGCGCCACGGTGGCGCAGAAGGGCTACGCGGACAAGTTCGTGCACCGCACGGGGCATTCGATCGGCACGAGCGTGCACGGCAACGGCGCGAACATGGACAACCTGGAGACCCGCGACGAGCGCGAGATCCTGCCGAACTCATGCTTCTCGATCGAGCCGGGGATTTATCTGCCGGAGTTCGGCGTGCGCAGCGAAGTGGACGTGCTGGTGCGCAACGGCGCGGCCGAGGTAACCGGTAAAATTCAGCAGGAGATTGTGATCATCTGATGGCGGCGAAGACAAATCCTCCGCAGCGAGACGACGCAGCGCCGAGGGCGGCGTTTAACCCGATGATGGTGGTGGCCCCGGCCGTAGGCTGGCTGGTGCCGGGACTGGGACACATTGTGCAGCGACGCTGGACACGGGGCGTGCTGCTGTTCGTCAGCGTGTTTGCCCTGTTCTTCCTTGGCCTGGCGATGCAGGGCAAGGTGTATCCTCCGAATACCGGCGACATCCTGGATATGCTCGGCTTCGTGGGCAACCTGGGGGCGGGCGGATTTTACATCGTTAGCCAGGGACTGGGCTGGGGCCAGGGCGCGGTGCATCGCGCGACGGCCGATTACGGCACGAAGTACATGATCGTAGCGGGATTACTGAACCTGATCTGCGCCGTGGATGCGTATCACATCGCGCAGGGCAAGAAGAATTAGCCGGAAAACAGAATGACGATAGAACTCTCCCACTTCACCGCCGCGCTGCTGTTCGCGATCTTCGCCAGCGTCGTCTTCGGCATCACGCAGCGCAACCACCCGCGCGACATGGTGCGCTACGGACTTTATTGCTTCGCGCTGTTCGTGGTTGGCGTGATCGTGGCCGGCTGGGCCATGTGGCTGCTCAAGCACTGAGCGGCGATCAGATTTCCCAGACAAAAGCATCGAAGATGCGGTGCGTGCGATAGCCGAGGCGTTCGTAGAGAACTACGGCGGACTGGTTGGCGCGCGTCACCGTAAGGCTGACGTTGGCGAGGCCGCGCTGCGACAATTCGCGGGAGCAGGCCGCGAGCAAGCATTCGGCGATTCGGCGGCCGCGCTGCTCGGGCAGCACGCAGATCTGCGTGACGTGCCCCACATCCTTGCGAATGCGCGAGCAGAGCACCAGGCCGACGACGGTGCGCGTGGGACGATGGACGGCGACGAAGGAAGCCGCTGGATCGAACTGTCCGCAGCCGGGAAAACGCACGATGTTATTGAGGAAGCGCATGGAACCGGCGTGGGTGCGGTACTGATCGTTGATGTCGGCATCGACGTGGCGCTGGTAGCAGGCGGTAATCAGCGCAGCCGCCGGCTGGAAATCGCCCTCGGACCAGTGACGGAGTTCGATGTCGGTGGGCTGCGCGGGACGAGGCTCGGGACCGCCGGCAATCTGCTTGAGCATGAAGAAACGCGGATGGCGGCGGAAACCGCAGCGCTGGAAGGGCCGTGAGACCATCCCGCCCTCGTGCAACAGCAGTTGCGCCTCGATGCGCTGCACGCCGGGCGACTGCTGCAGCGTGTTCAGTGAGTGCAGCACGAGCTGCTCTTTCAGCGCGGCCACATCGGGCGCGGCGATCTCGCGCACGAAGAGGTCGCCGACGACCCCCTTGTTCCCCTCATACACGAAGAAGCAGTAGCCGAGGACTTCGCTATTGCGCACGGCGACGTAACCCGGCAGGATGCGCGAGTCCACGTAACGCAGGATCATCTCGCGCGAACTCTGGTAGTCCCACAGCAACACGTCGGACCAGCGTTGCGATTCCTCTTCGAGCACGTCGCGCAAATCGACAGACGAGAAATGGCGCAGATCGAGGATCTCCGCTTTCGGTTCCGATATCCAGGCAGATGCAGTCACGTCATTTGAACCCAGCTTGAGTGTAGGCGCGTGCGTGGCTGTTGCCTAGAGGCGCGAACAACCGATAGCACTAATCAAGCCGGTTACTGAGATGCCGCTGGACAAACGCCAGTAACTTGAGATTCAGAATTGCGTGGCGCGGAATGCTGCGGCGCGCACTCAGGGAGTTTTGGTGCGTTCGCCGACCCAGTAGACGTAAAGCGGCTGGCGCGCAACCGTGCCGAGCAGCACGAGGCGGCGCGGTGCGCCGAGGCGCTGCTGGAGCGCGTTTTCGTCGCTGCTGACGGAGATCAGCAGGAACGGCTCCGCGGGCTGCTGATGCAATTCGAGACGGCCGACGGCGCGGTTGCGGTAGAAGTTGAGGCCGTAGTCAATCTCGCGCGGCGCGTAGTACAAGACAACGGGCGCGTTCGGTTGGGTAGTGATGCGCTGCAGTTCCCGGGCGATCGGGCGCGTGGAAAATTTATCGTCGAGCACGGGAGCGGCGGCACGCAGCAGAAACGCCAGGGCGGCGACGACGGGCAGCAAGGTGGTGATGCGCAGCGACGAACTCCCCCACCGCAGGTAGAGCCAGACGGTGAGCAGGAAAATCGCGATACCGATCACGACGGCAATCGCGATGACGACGGAAGGAAGGCGCAGACGCAGCATCACGTGCGGCGAAAGCAAGGCTGCGGTGGCGACGCCGGCAGCAACCAGCGCATGCAAGATGATGAGCACCCGCGATGGGCGGCGATGGTCCGCGCGCACCGCAGGACCGCCGAGATAGAGCGCGGCGAGCAGCGCGAAGGGCGGTACGGCGGGCAGGACGTAGCCGGGCAGTTTCGATCCGGAGAATGAGAAAAAGATGACGGGCAGCAGTCCCCAGAGCACGAGCAGCAGGCGGGCGTCGGATTCAAGCGGCGATGTATTTGACGCGGTAGCCGATGGCCGGGCGAACGCCTCGCGAACGCTCCGCGCCATGCCCGCGAGGGCAGGCACGGTCCACGGCAGCAGCAGGACGAGCATGACCGGCAGGAAAAACCAGACCGGCTGCGGATGCTTGAAGACGTTGCTGCCGTAGCGGTTCAGGTTGTGCTCGAGAATGAAGACACGGAAGAAAGTCCTGGTGCTGAGTTGGACGAGCACATACCAGGGCAGCGCGACTACGAGATAGAGCGCGAGGCCCGGGAGCCAGAGCGTCCGGCGGATGACGCCAACATCGCGGCGAACGGCGGCAAAGACAACAACCACGAGCGCGGACAGGAAGGGCGCGATCGGTCCCTTGGCAAGCGTGCCGAGGGCAGCGAAGACATAGAAGCCGGCAAGCAGCAGCTTCCTGCAAGCCGGGGAAAGTGCGGCGGCGTCCGGCACGATGGCGCGCAGGCTCTCCAAGCGCCAGACGAGCCAGCAGAGCAGCGACAGGCCAAATGCGGCGGCCAGCGGAATGTCGGTGGAGGCGGCGCGTCCGAAGACGAAGAGCCCGCCGCTGGAGGCGGCGATGATAGAGGCGTTGAGCGCGATGGCGGGCCAGAGGCGGCGCGCGGCGAAGTACAGTCCGAAGACGAGCAGCGTGGCGTCGACGGCGCCGGGGATGCGCGCGGCCCAGTCGCTGACGCCGAAGACCGAGTAGGCGAGCATCGCCTGCCAGTAATAGAGCACGGGCTTTTCCAGCCACGGCACGCCGTTGAGCACGGGCGTGACCCAATCGTGGCGGGCCAGCATTTCGCGGGCGATCTGCGCGTAACGGGGCTCGTCGGCACCGGTGAGTCCGATGGCTCCGAGGCCGAAGAAGAAAAAGAAAATCGAACAGGCGGCCAGCAGCAGCAGGTCAGAGACAAGACGGCGCGGGCGCGTGGAGGGCGTAACGGGCACGGCACTGCGAGTGGTGTTCATCGGGGATAAAGGGCGATTGTAAATGATGGGGTTGCTGCCAGGGATGGCGGGAGTTCGTACGGACGCTGACTTTCCCACCTTCGAGCTATTCCCTCATGGCTAAATCCCTCCCTTGGGGTCATGCCGAGCGCAGCGAGGCATCTGCTGTACCGCCGTAACCAGATCCTCCGCGCGCGCAAAAAGCAGATCCTTCGCTTCGCTCAGGATGACCCCGTCTATAGCGGAATACACCTTCCCGGGAACCGCCCAGCGGCAACGGCGGGCGCGAAGTTGGGACACCACGGCACGGAGTCGTCGGGTGAGGGATAATGGACCGGAGATCACGGTCAAAGGAGCGTGCACGATGGACCCGCAGAATGCATCCGATCGTAACGTGGCACCAATCGTCGCCGACGCGTCGAGTCAACTCACGAAAGCGAAGAGCAGCCTAACCAGATTGCGCGAGAAGCTGGGGCAGCATCCGGAACTGGACGACGCCATCGAGAGAGTCGAGATGGCGCTCGCCATTCTAACTTCCAACAGCGGCGGAATGCTATAGCGGCAAGCGCATGGCGCTCAACTTCCCACCCTTCGCCAAAGGCAGGCGAAAGGGTGGGCAACCAGGTTTGCAACTAAGTCGAGAACCACTCTAGTGCGTGCGCCAGGTCTCCGGCATACGTAATTGCGCCAAGATACGTTCGGTGGCCATGGAGAGCGGGCCGGGGATGGAGCAGCCGCTGGCGCAGATGTGGCCTCCGCCGCCGAAGCGTTCGGCAATGGCAGCTATGTTGATGGCGCCTTTGCTGCGGAGGCTGGCGCGCCAGCCGCGCTGGTCGGTGAGTTCGCGCAGGAAGATGGCAACCTCTACGCCCTCGATGCCGAGCGCCCAGTTGGACAAGCCTTCACAATCTTCGTCGGCAGCGCCGCAGCATTCCATGTCGCGGCGGGTGACGTGCATCCAGGCGACGGGGCCTTCGCGGTGCAGATGCGAGAGAGCGGCGCCGAGCAGGCGCATCTTGGACGTGGGGTTGGAAAAGAAAACCCGCTGCGCGATGCTGACCGGATCGGCTCCGGCCAGCACCAGTTCTTTCGCCAGTCCGAAGGTGGCGGCGCCGGTGCCGGCGAAGGCGAACATGCCGGTATCGGTCAGCACGGCCGTGTAGAGGCAGGTGGCGATGTCGGCGCAGACCCTGACGCCGGCTTCACGCACGAGGGCGAAGATCAGCTCGGCAGTGGCGCAGGCGCTGGGGTCGATCCAATTGACGTTGGCGAAGGGGCGTCCGCTGTAGTGATGGTCGATGTTAATGGTGAAGCGGCCGTCGAGGCCTTCGAGTTCGGTGCGCTGGAGCGAGTCGCATTCGAGGATTATGGCGGTATCGCTGGCGATGCCGACCGAAGGCGCCTGAATGATGGTGTCAGCCATCGGCAGGCTGCGGTAGATCTGGGGCACGGGGTCGCGCATGACGACCTGGGCCTGCTTGCCCATCTTGCGCAGCATGGCCAGGCAGGCCAGCACTGAGCCGACGGCATCGCCGTCCGGCCGCGCGTGCGAGGTCAGCACGAAGTGGTCGCGGCTCTCGATTTGTTGCAGTACCGTACGCAGCATGGCTCAGTCCCCGAACGGAGTGCGGCTCTGGGGCCAAAAAATCGGGGGAACGGAACAAATTACCAGCAACGGGGCGGGAAACCAAACTTTGAGGGCACGGATTTTTCGATAGGAACTATCGTTTTCTTTTCTTGATGCGATCCAGCAATTGGTCCACGCGGGCGTGCTGCTGCGAAGACTGGTCGAGGATAAAGATGAGGTCGGGGGCGGCGCGCAGGTGGAGGCGGTCGACCAGCTCGCGGCGGATGTAGTTGCGGGCGGCGTTGAGGCCGTCGAGGTTGCGTTCGGCTTCTTCGGTGTCGGCATCCACGTAGAAGAGCACGCGGGCCGAGCGGCCGTCGGGGGCCATCTGGACCTCGTTGACGCTCACGAGGCCGATGCGGGGGTCGCTGAGTTCGCCTTCCACGAGGGCAATGATCTCCTCGCGGATGGCTTCGCCCATCCGTCCACGATGATGTCTAACGCCGCCGGGCAGTTGCATAGGATATGGCTCCGAACCGGGAGAATGGCGTCCGACGACCGCTTCCCGGGACGCGGGTGGAGATGAATCCGGCATCTCCAAGGGCACCCGTAACGGGCGTACAGAGAGCATCGGTTACCACTTCTATAGTAACAAGATTTGCCGCCAGTGGAGCAACGGGAACGGGCTCAGAGGAAATCCAGAAAGGAGTCCACGATCTCGGCTCCGTTGTTGTTGCAGATTCGGTTGGCTTCGCGCTCGACGCTGCTCATGAGGCCTTCGAGGTAGTCGCGCGAGCTGGAGATGGCGACGATGCCGATGGTGGCGCGCTGCCAGAGGTCGCTGGGGTCGAGTTCGCTGACGGAGATGTTGAAGGCGACGCGGAGGCGGTCTTTCAGCGAACGGGTGACGTGGCGCTTGTCCTTGAGCGAGTGGGCGGCTTCGATGCGCAGTTCGAGGGTGAGGAAGGCGATCACGGAGAGTATGGTGCGCTAAAGGGACAGGGATTGGCAAGGGAGAGGTGCCGATCCCACCCACGCGCCAACAAACGGCGCGAGGGTGGGGCACCCGGCACCTGGCTTCTCATTGCTGAATCCAATTCCGCTTTGGATTCTTGACGAAGAATCTCAGGACCGTTCCACAGTCCCGACAGACATCCGTATGAACCGTCTCCGCCCCGGTGAAGATTGCCGCGGCTTTATATGCGAGCCCTATGCTTAGATGTACCTGGCCTGTTTGGGTCAAAGGCACGCCGGCGGCAACATCACGCTTTCCGCAGTGAGTGCAAAAACCGCCACCTTCCCCGCCAACCGGAGGACATTCACCGCGATTCGATCCCTGGCTTTCCATTCAGATACCTCCGTCATCTTTTTTCTTTTTTTCGTTCACGACACGGTGAACGTCGACCAGGCATCAACGGTGCTCTGGATGTTTTGTCGCCCAACCGCAGGCTCCTTTTTTCTTCTCCGCCACGATCTTTTCGAGAATCAGGGAGCGGCCTTGGTTCTGCACAAAGTCTTCTCGGATGTCGTCTTCGCTAAAGCCGAAACAGAAGCAAATCGTCTTGCTCACTTCCCCTCCTGATAGCTGATGATCCGTGCCGCTCCGAGCAAACCCGCACAGGCGCCAAAAGACAACAAAATGCCCCGCCCTGGCAAAATCGGCCAGGACGGGGCACCCGTATACCAGGTCTTACAAACTACGCCATGAGTTCGGCGCCGACCTTTTCGATCAAGAAGCCCTCGATGACGTCGCCGACCTTGATGTCGCCATAGCCGGCAATCGAGATGCCGCATTCCATGCCGTTGCGAACTTCGCTGACGTCGTCCTTGAAGCGGCGCAGCGAACCGATCTTGCCCTTGTAGACGACCACGTTGTCGCGCAGCAGGCGGACTTCGGAGTCGCGTTTGAGCAGGCCGTCCTGCACGACGCAACCGGCGATGGTGCCGATCTTGGGAACGCGGAAGGTCTCGCGGACCTCGGCCCGTCCCAGGTAGGACTCCTTGAAGACCGGATCGAGCAGGCCCTGCATGGCGCGCTTGATCTCATCCTGCAGCTCATAAATGATCGAGTGCAGGCGGATTTCCACCTTGTCCTGAGCGGCCAGTTCGGCAGCCTTGCGCTCGGGGCGCACGTTGAAGCCGATGATGATGGCATCGGAGGCCGAGGCCAGCAGCACGTCGGTTTCGGTGATGGCACCGACGCCGCTGTGCAGCACCTTGATCTTGACCTTCTCGTTCGACATCTTGGTGAGCAAGTCGCCGAGCACTTCGACCGAGCCCTGCACGTCGCCCTTGAGGATGATGTTGAGTTCCTTGACGCCGGCGTTCTTGATCTGGTCGGCAAGGCCCTCGAGCGAAACGCGGGAGCTCTTGGCGAGCGTGGCTTCACGCGCCTTCTGCTCGCGATAGTCGGAGATGGAGCGGGCCTTATCGCGGTCGGCGGCGACGACGAACTGGTCGCCGGCCTGCGGCAGGCCTTCGAGGCCGAGGATCTCGACCGGGGTGGAGGGAAGCGCTTCTTCGAGCGGCTGGCCGCGATCGTCGAACATGGCGCGAACGCGTCCGAAGACGTTGCCCACGACGAAGTAGTCGCCGGTCTTGAGCGTGCCGTTCTGCACGAGGACGGTAGCGACGGGGCCGCGACCGCGATCGAGCTTGGCTTCCAGCACAACTCCGGCGGCAGGACGGTCGGGATTGCCCTTCAGTTCGCCAATGTCGGCGACCAGGCAGATCATTTCCATCAGCAGATTAAGATTGGTCTTCTGCTTGGCGGAGACGTCGACGAAGACGGTCGTGCCACCCCAGTCTTCCGGCATCAGGCCGCGATCGGCCAGCTGCTTCTTGACGCGGTCGGCGAGGGCATCAGGCTTGTCGATCTTGTTGACGGCCACGATGATGGGCACGTTGGCGGCCCGGGCGTGGTCGATGGCTTCCACCGTCTGCGGCATCACGCCGTCATCAGCGGCAACCACCAGCACGACGATGTCCGTGACCTTGGCACCGCGCGAACGCATGCGGGTGAAGGCTTCGTGGCCAGGAGTGTCGAGGAAGACGATCTGACGGCCGAAGGCAGGCGAATTCGGGTCGGCGACGCGAACCTTGTAGGCGCCGATGTGTTGCGTGATGCCGCCGGCTTCGCCGCCCGCCACGTCAGTGTGGCGGATGGAGTCGAGCAGCGTGGTCTTACCGTGATCGACGTGGCCCATGATGGTGACCACGGGCGGACGAACCTGCATCAGTTCCGCTTCAGCAGCGGCATCGACACCGGATTCGGCAGCCGCTTCCTTGGCCGCCTGCTCCTCGAAGGTGATGATGGTGGTATCGGCGCCGAAGTGCTTCGCCAAGTCCTGCGCCAGTTCTTGGTCGAGGGTCTGGTTGATGGTGGCGAAGACGCGCTTGGAGAGCAGGCGCGCGATGACATCCTTGGCGCGGACGCCGAGCAACTCGGCCAGATCCTTGACGCTGATGCCTTCGGTGATCGTGATGGTGCGCGTGATGGGCAGCGGCTCGTTGTTGATCTGCTGCCGGCTCGGCGGCATGAAGCCCTTCATCGGGCCTTCTTTTACGCCGCGAGGAACGTAACGCTGTCCGGGACGGCGCGACGGGCCCGCCGGGCGAGCGCCAGGGCGCGTGGTTCCCGGAGGGGCTGCCGCTGCCGCGGGTCCGACACCAAGCGGACGGGCAGGTACGCCGGTAGGCGACTGCCGCGTGGGATGCATCGGGCGGCGTTCACCGGGGCGAAGCGGAGTGCCTGGGCGCCCGGGGCCACCGGGCGCTCCCGGTCCACCCGGGCGCGGCCGCTGGAAGATGGGCTGGCCGGGCACGGGGCGTCCCGGCTGCGCGCGGAAAGCGGACGGCGGCGGCGGCACGATGACCGGCGGCGGCGGAGCGGAATATACCGGGCGCGGGCCGGTCTGCGGCATGATCACGCGACGCGGCGGCGGCACGCCAGGCTTGGCTCCGAAAGGCGGAGCCGCATGCGGCGGAGCACCGTGCGGCGGAGCCGCGGGCCTTACGCCGGAAGGCGCGGAGGCGGACGAAACGCTGTGCGCTGCAGACTTCACTGCGGGCGGAACGGGCATGCGCGCAGGGGCAGAAGGCGGAGGCGGCTGAACGACAGTTGGGGCAGCTATGACAGACTCCTGGGACGTTACAGCAGGTGGTGCGGAAATTTCCGGTTCGGGCGTGGCCGCATCAGGCGCGGGAGGCGCCACCGATACTGCGGGTATTGCTACCTGGGACTCAGGTGCGGGCGACGCGGCAGCGGCAGGAACGGAAGGCTTTTCCGACTCGACCGGCACAGGCGGCGCGGCAACAACTGGCTTCTCTGGAACCTCGGGCCTCGGCGGCTGCGGGATGATGGACGGATCCTGACGCGGCTGCGGCTGAACAAACCGGGGAGCGCGCGGTTCCTGAACCGGCGCGGGTGGCGCCGGAGTGGCAGCGGAAAGAGGCGGCGTGGGGCGCGAAACCGGAGGAGCCGGAGGAGCAGCGGAAGCGAAAGGCATTGCCGGGCGTACCGGCGACGGCGGAATGGCTGGACGGGTTACCAATGGCGGCGCCGGGGCCTGTGTCCGTTGCGTAATGGCGCGCAAAACATCGCCGGGTTTGGCGATGGACGAGAGGTCAACTTTGGTCTTGATTTCGTCCTGGGGGCCGCGGCCGAAACGCGCTGAAGAAGACGATGCGGAAGGCACACTGCTCCGCTCAGCCTGAAAATGCGCGCGCACCTTATCGACTTCGTCGTTTTCAAGCGAGCTGGAGTGGGTCTTCTTTTCGGCGATTCCCAGGCCGGTAAGTACGTCCAGGATGGCCTTGCTCTTGACTTCCAGTTCCCGAGCTAAATCGTTAATTCGAACCTTCTGCTGCTGCATCCGCCGCCTTTCCGTCCTCTCAAGATCGTTACGCGTTCATGTCAACCTCACGGCTCACAGATGTTCTGTTTAAACATTTCACAGACCGCACCTCAAGCGCTAAGCGCCTTGCTGAACCGCCGTTCTACTGCTTCTCCGGCGGGATTTCGCTCTCCCGGGAATGCTGCTGATGGGTTTGAACCTCAGCACCGTCCGCGACCGGCCCTTGCTCCGCTGGCTGATCTACGATCGCTGCAGCAGCCTGGCCGGCGTCGTGCAATTCCTGTGCCTCGTCCACGGCTTCCGCGGACAAACCAGGCGCAGGAGACTCAGGAGAATCCGTGGTCTCGCTCATCGGTTCGCCCGCTAGCTCACCGGACTCGTCCACGGCTGCCGTCTCGGCGGCAGCGGTCACTTCTCCACCTTCAAGGATGGAGAAGTAATTATTAACCGCAATGCTGATTTTTTCCACCGTTTTAGGGCCGATACCCGGAATTGCTTCCAGTTGCTCGGGGGTCATGTCCGCCAGGGACTCAACGGTGCTGATGCCGGCTCCCGCCAGCTTTTCGATAATCTGCTCGCCCAGTTCGGGAATGTCTTCCAAGGGGGTCGAGGACTGGCTGACCAGGGCCTGCATCTGCTGCTCGACTTCCTGACGCTTCTCTTCCTCGCTCTTGATGTCGATCTTCCAGCCCAGCAGCTTTGCGGCGAGACGGACGTTCTGTCCCTTCTTGCCGATGGCGAGCGAGAGCTGGGTGTCGTCGACGATGACTTCGAGCTGCTTGCTGGCGGCATCGAGCACGCTAACCCGGCTCACCTTGGCAGGCTGGAGGGCCTTTTCGGCGAAGGTAACCGCGTCTTCGTGCCACTCGATGATGTCGATTTTTTCGCCACGCAGTTCACGGATGATGGACTGAACCCGCATACCCTTCATGCCGACGCAAGCGCCGACCGGGTCAACGTCCTTGTCCTTCGAACAGACCGCAATCTTGGTGCGCTCGCCGGCTTCGCGGGCGATGGCGCGAATCTGCACGGTGCTGTCGTAGATTTCGGGAACTTCCGTCTGGAAGAGGTGCGAGACCAGCTCCGGCGCTGCACGCGAGACGATGACCTGGGGTCCCTTGGCGGCCTTGTCCACACGCAGAATGACGACGCGGACGCGCTCACCGATGGCGAACGACTCGAGACGCGACTGCTCCTTGCGCGGGCAGCGAGCTTCGGCCTTGCCGAGGTCGAAGATGAGATCCGGCCCCTCGATGCGCTTGACCGAGGCGTTGACGATCTCGTTCATACGGCCGATGTATTCGTTGTAAACCGTATCGCGCTCGGCTTCGCGCACCTTCTGGAAGAGCACCTGCTTCGCCAGTTGGGCCGAGATGCGTCCGAGGCCGGTCGGATTCTTCATCTCGTGGCGGGCGCGATGAACGAGCACCTCGCCGCCGGGTTCGACCGTCGGATTGATCAGGCGGGCCGCTTCGAGCGCGACCTGGTTGAGGCTATCGACGATCTCTTCGGGCGTTTCGACGACGCTCTTAATGGCAAAAACGTTGATGTCGCCGGACTCCTTGTCAAGGACGGCGCGCAGGTTTTCCTGCGATTTGAGCGACTTCCGCGTGGCGACAACAATGGCGTCTTCCACCGCGCTGACCACGATCAGGGGGTTAATCCCGCGCTCGCGGCTCAAGGCGTCAATCGTGTTGTACAGATCACTCGGCATATCTTATTTTCAGCACTTTCGTGCCCGGTCTCTTGAATCCAACCTGCCCCAGACCAAGCGGCTAAAATTCGGGAACCAGATTGGCCTTTTCCACGTTGGCCAGCTCAATTTCCACGCGGCCGGCCGGCTGCTTCTTTTTGGCCGGCCAATCGAGCGCAATGCGCCCTTCGGACAGAAACTCCAGCCGTCCTTCAAAATTGCGCGTGCCATCGAGCGGATCACGCGTCTGCAACTTGACCAGGCTTCCGGCAAATCGCACGAACTCCTCAGGCTTGCGCAGCTTGCGGTCCAACCCGGGGGAGGAAACCTCCAGCAGGTACTGACCGCCCGGAATCGCGTCCTCAACATCGAGGACGGTTCCTACCTCGCGACTCAGGATGGCACAATCCTCGTGGGTGATGCCACCCGGCTTGTCAATGAAGACCCGCAACACGCGGCCCTTGCCGCCGCCGCGGAGATCGACCTCGACGACCTCCAGCCCGAAGGAGGTGGCCACCCGGTCAACGATGCTCTGAATCCGATCCAAGTCCGCAGCCATGCTTATTTCGGCGGGTCATGGGCGATCTTATGGCGTCCTAAACAAAAAGTGGGCTCACGCCCACCAGTACGCTCCAGCCAACATGACACATACAACGCCGAGCTAAGTATAAGGCCGCAGCCTTAAAAACACAACTCGCGCGGCGGTGCCGGAATGGGGCCAAACTCCGCCTTTCGTTGGATGTAGAGGGCGTACCGGAGATGCACAATCCTGCGCCGGCCAGGCGCAAAGGGTCGGTCGGAAACGGAAGTAATCGGGCAATTCGCGGCAATCCGTGGGTGTGCATTGCCTTGGCCGTGACAGGACCTTACAATGAAAAGCCAAGAGAAAAGTATGATTTACTTCCCGGTTCCCGAAGCGCTCACCTTTGACGACGTTTTGCTGCAGCCCGCCCGCAGCGACGTGGTCCCGGCCTCAGTCAACACACAGACCCGCCTGACACGCGACATCGTGCTCAACATCCCGATTATCGGCGCGGCGATGGACACGGTGACCGAGGGACGCATGGCCATCGCCCTGGCACAACAGGGCGGGATGGGCGTGATCCACCGCAACCTCACAATCGAGCAGCAGGCCGGCGAGGTGGACAAGGTAAAGCGGTCGGAGAGCGGCATGATCGTGGATCCGATCACGATGTCTCCGGACGCCCCCGTGGCCGACGCGCTGGAGGTGATGCGACGCTACCGGATCTCGGGCGTGCCGGTGACGAAAAAGGGCAAGCTGGTCGGCATCCTGACCAACCGCGACCTGCGGTTTGAAACGCGCATGGACGTTCCTATCCGCGACGTGATGACGAAGGAGAACCTCATCACCGTGCCGGTCGGCACCACGCTGGAAGAGGCCGAGCGCATCCTGCACGAGCACCGGGTCGAGAAATTGCTGGTGGTCAACGACAGGTACGAGTTGAAGGGCCTGATCACCGTTAAGGACATTCAGAAAAAGCTGAAGTATCCGAACGCGGCGAAGGATTCGCAGGGTCGGCTGCGCGTAGGCGCGGCGATCGGCGCGACGGGCGACTTCCTGGAACGCGCGCAGGAGCTGGTGAAGGCCAAGGTGGACGTGCTGGCAATCGACAGCGCGCACGGACATTCGTCGCTGGTGCTGGAGGCGATCCGCAGGGTGAAGGCAGCGCTGCCCGAGGTCGCGCTGATTGCGGGCAACGTGGCAACGTTTGAAGGCGCGTGCGAGGTGGTCAGCAGCGGCGCCGACGCGGTAAAGGTCGGAATCGGTCCGGGCTCGATCTGTACGACGCGCATTGTGACGGGCGTGGGCGTGCCGCAGATTACGGCGATTGCCGAAGCGTACCGGGCCACGAAGGACACAGGCATTCCGGTGATTGCCGACGGCGGCGTGAAGTTTTCGGGTGACATCACGAAGGCGCTGGCCGCCGGAGCGAGCGTGGTGATGGTGGGCTCGCTGCTGGCCGGAACCGAGGAGAGTCCGGGCGAGACGATTCTGTACCAGGGCCGCACGTTCAAGTCGTATCGCGGCATGGGATCGCTTTCGGCGATGGCCGCAGGCTCCGGCGACCGCTACTTCCAGAACGTGAACGAGACGGAGCCGGGTGGGAGCGTGCTTGAAGCCGACACCACGACCAACCGGCTGGGCAAGCTGGTTCCCGAGGGCATTGAAGGCCGCGTGCCCTACCAGGGTACGGTGGGCATGGTGGTACACCAGATGGTCGGCGGACTGCGCAGCGGCATGGGCTACTGCGGTGCGGCCAGCATCCCCGAACTGCAACAGAAGGCGCGGTTTGTGCGCATCAGCGGCGCGGGGCTGCGCGAAAGCCACGTGCACGACGTGATCATCACGCGCGAAGCGCCGAACTACCGTGTCGAGTAGGGGCGCGGGAACCGGCGGTGAAGTACTGCGCAACTGGCTGCCCGTGGCGGTCTGGCTGGGACTGATCGCGCTGGAGTCAACTTCGCTGGCCAGCGCGGAGAATACCGGCAGCTGGCTTAAGGCGCTGTTCCAGATGGTGCTGCCGGGCGCCGCGGTCAGCAACCTTTTTGACCTGATCCACTTCCTGCTGCGCAAGGGCGGACACTTCCTGGGATATGGAGTCCTCGGCGTGCTCTTTTTTCGCGCCCTGCGCCGCTCGGCGGGAGACTGGAACGTGGCGCTGGCTGCGGGTTCGGTCGTGCTGACCGCAGCGGTCGCCTCGCTCGATGAACTGCACCAGAGTTTTATTCCCTCACGAACCGGCAGCGTAAGCGATGTGGCGCTGGATACCTGCGGCGCGGTATGTCTGCTCATCCTGAACCTGCTGTATTTGTGGATACGCCTGAAGTGGTCGGCGGCGGCGGCAGGTGATTCCCAAGAAGAACGGCAGCCAGCTTAAGCTGGCTGCCGGAAAAAGTGCACTTCCGCAGCGCCTGCGGTGTGGCCTGCTACCCGACGACTGCGCTGCTCGTGACTTCCAGCGACATGGTAGGCGGCTGCGCATTGACTCACCACATTTGCTACTGAGCGATGGGTCGTTGCCTCATGAAAATGTTACCCGTCCGACAAAGGACGGGCGACTGAATGGGGAGGCGATTGAGCATGGCAAGCGTACGAGAACTGGTTCAAGTGGTCGCGC
>CAINCZ010000003.1 GCA_903847195.1 uncultured Acidobacteriota bacterium
GCCGTCAGAGACCAAGGCGACCTTGGTTTTCGCCAGGTCGGCGACGGGCGGAGCCGGTTCAATGCTGTCGAAATGCGGCAGCGGCACCTCGGTCTTGAAGGGACGGCCCTGAATCTTCGCCAAGACCATGTCTGTAGCGCGCTCGGCAGCACCCTTCACGCAGGTAACATTCTTCTTGTAACCGCGCGCGAAGTAGCCTTCCTCCTCAGGTGTGGCCAGCGGAACGCCGCGCACGAGTTTGAGACCGAGTGCGGCGATCTTCTCCATGGCAGCAGCCATGCTTCGGGTGTTCGGTCCGGTCTTTGCGATGTAGTTCTCGCGCCGGTAAGGTTCGAGGCCGGCGTTCTCATCGTGCATCCCGGTCACGGCGGGAATCGCTAGTAACTTCGCGACTGCGGTGCAGACGGCGCCGCAAGCGAGGCCGAGTCTGCCTGATCCAAAGGCCGGGCCGGCAACGACAAGGTCCGGGTGGAATGGCTTCATGAGTTCGGCAACCTGCTGGCTGACCTGTTCGAGCTTTTCGGCAATGAAGTTGTCGCCGCAGATTACCGTCGCCACGACTGTGCCCGACTCCCCGAGCGCGCTCTGCAGTAGCACACCGGGACCGACCGGACCTTCCTTCACCACCGGAGCCATGGAGGCGAATTCCTCGCCGCCATACTGACCGAAGAACTGATTGATGTAATGCACTACCCTGATCTTGCCCTGCATTTCATAACCTCCGATGGTTAGTATTCCTGCGACGTGATCCAGGAATAGCCCAGGTGACTGGAAGCTCCGCGGATGACATGAGTGGACGCGGCGAGACGTTCGGCGAGGTGGACCGGCAGGTCGGGAATCGTCGGCCCTCCGATCAAGCGCTCGGCTGCCGGCAGGTCCAGAAACTCGAAGCAACCGGTAGAGACGATGGCGTCCGCCTTGGGCGAGTTGAAGATCAGCGTTTCGTCGCTACGGCGCGAGGTGGTCATCATTTCGGACACCACGATGACGGTCTTGACGCCGAGTTCTTCGCAGCGCTCGCAGTTGAGCACCACGTCGATTTGCGGATGTCCGCCGCCTTCCTTGGTGATGATGGCGCCATCCGCGGCCAGCACGTATTTCACCTGCGTCGCCGTCAGCAGCGCCAGCTTCTCCTTTTCGATCAGGGAAGGCGGAGCGTTGGTCAGCACGACCCCAGCGAAATCCAGGTCCACGCCGTGCCGCCGGTAAAGCTCGCGCACAATGGGGTGATTCTGGATGGTATAGGTGACGTCGGCGACGTTGAGATGCTCATAGTTGTTATTGATCAGCGCGCAATCGAGAATCTCGTTGGGATGGATCACCATGGGCAACAGTTGCCGGCAGTGATCGCCATAGAGAAGCGTTTCGCCCAGCGGCTTATGGGCGAAGAGCTGATAGATGTAAACCACGCGAGGCAGCTTGCCGATGCGATCTCCGAGGTATTCCTTGCCTAAATCAAAGATCTCGATCTCATCGGGCTTGCAATTGCGGGCGGCCCGAGCCAGGTAAGTGGCGACGGTGAGCGAAGCCTTCTTCAGTGCCGAGGCATACTCGAACTTGTCGATGCCCTCGGCAGCGGCGGCGATGATGATTACGTTGCAGGACTTGGAGAACGGGCTGTAGGCCGCGCCCGGTCCTGACATATCGATGATGGTCTGGCTGA
>CAINCZ010000004.1 GCA_903847195.1 uncultured Acidobacteriota bacterium
CGAATGGCTGCTCATTTCCAGATAGATTGTATCGCCGGGAGGATAATTGTGACCAAATTGCGGGGCCGGGCCGGAATTGAGCGTGCGCCTTTGGGAAGCCGCACGTGCGGCGTCCAACGCAGAAACGAAGCGGAACAGGGACATCAACGGGATTACCCGAGAGTGGCGTCGGCGCCGCGAAAGGGTCGGTGACGCGAGGTGGGGGCACGGTTACACTAAGGCGAGTATATTTCATGGTCCAAAGGATGAATAAGATGCGCGTTCGCAAAGCGGTGTTCCCCGTTGCCGGACTGGGTACGCGTTTCATGCCCGCCACCAAGTCGCAACCCAAGGAGATGCTGTCGGTTGTCGACAAGCCGATCATCCAGTACGGGGTTGAGGAAGCCCTAAACGCCGGCTGCGACCAGATCATCTTCGTGACCGGACGCGGCAAAAGCACGATGGAAGATCACTTCGACATCAGCTACGAGTTGGAGAAGACGCTGGAAGAGCGCGGCAAAACGGCCCTGCTGGAGCAGGCGAGGCAAATCGGCCGGATGGCCAGGATCAGCTGCGTGCGCCAGAAGGAAGCGCTCGGACTGGGGCACGCTGTGCTGATGGCGCGCGAACTGGTGGGCAACGAGCCGTTTGCGGTCATCCTACCGGATGACGTGATCGATGCGTCGGTGCCCTGCCTGAAGCAGATGATCGACGTTTATGACGAGATGCAGGCTTCGGTGGTAGCGACGATGGCGGTCGACGGCCCGGCGATTTCGTCTTACGGCTGCCTTGACGCAAAGCCGGTGGGCGGCAAGTGGGGGGATCGGTTGTTCGACATCCGGGAGATGGTGGAGAAGCCGAAGTTTGAGGAAGCGCCGTCGAATCAGGCGATCATAGGGCGCTACATCCTGTCGCCGCAGATTTTTGAGCTGCTGGAAAAAACTCCGAAGGGCGCCATCGGCGAGTTGCAGCTGACCGACGGAATGCGGGCGCTGCTCAGGTATGAGAAGTTCTACGGCTACCGCTTCGAAGGGACGCGCTACGATGCCGGAGACAAGTTCGGCTTCCTGAAGGCGACGGTGGAGTTGGGACTGAAGCATCCGGAGCTGGGGAAGAAGTTTGCTGAGTATTTGAAGACGGTGAAGATACCGCAGTAAGCACGGCAAGAAATTAAACCCCACGTTCGCCGGACGGCGGTGTGGGGTTTTTCTGTTCGGTTAACTCAGCGCGGGCAACTCGTCGCGCGACTCGGCCATGGATGCGGAAGCCTGAGCGCGGCGCAGCGAGCGGGATCGCCAGATCTCGTAGATGGCCGGGTAGACCACCAATTCCAGCAAAAACGAAGTAAAGATGCCGCCGACCATGGGGGCGGCGATGCGCTTCATCACGTCGGAGCCGGCGCCGGAGGCCCACATGATCGGGAGCAGCCCGATGCAGGTGGTGCAGAAGGTCATGAACTTGGGACGGAGCCGCTTGACCGCGCCCGTCATGATGGCGGCGTGCAGGTCTTCGACGGAGCGCATGCGGCCGAGGCGGCAGGCCTCTTCATACGCCAGGTCGAGATAGAGCAGCATGAAGACGCCGGTCTCGGCGTCCACGCCAAGCAGGGCGATCATGCCGACCCATACTCCGATACTCATGTTGTAGCCCGCCAGATACAGGAACCAGACGGCGCCGATGGCCGAGAAGGGTACGGCCAGCAAGACGATCATGGTCTTGGTCATCGAGCGGGTGTTGAGATAGAGCAGCAACAGCACGAGGAAAATGGTGAGGGGGATGACGTAGCGCAGGCGGTGCTTCACGCGCTCCATCGCCTCGTACTGGCCGCTCCAGGCGAGCGCGTAGCCGGGCGGCAGTTTGACCTGGCGGCGCAGCAGTTCGTTGGCCTCGGCGACGTAGCTGGCCGGATCGCGTCCGGCGAGATCGACGTAGACGTATCCGGTCAGCAGGCCGTCTTCGTTGCGGATCATGCCGGGCCCGTTGGCGATGCTGATTTCGGCGAGTTCGGAGAGCGGCACGTGGCGCTGGCCTCCCGCCGAGACCAGCACACGGCCGAGCGCGCCGAGGTCGCTGCGGAAGTCGCGCATGTAGCGCACGTTGACCGGGTAGCGCTCACGGCCGATCACGGCCGTGGTGACGTTTTCACCGCCGATGGCGTTCCCAATCGACTGCTGCGCCTGCTCCATGCTGAGGCCGTAGCGGGCCAACTGGTCGCGCTTCCACTTGAAATCGAGAAAGTAGCCGCCGCCGGTGCGCTCGGCAAAGACGCTACGCGTGCCCTTGACGGCGGGGAGCAGTTGTTCAACCTGCGCGCCGATGCTCTCGATCTCGTTGAGGTCGGCGCCGGAGATCTTCAGCCCGACCGGCGTGCGGATGCCGGTGGTGAGCATGTCGATGCGGCCCTTGATGGGCATGGTCCAGGCATTGGACAGGCCGGGCACGCGCAGCGCCTGGTTCATCTGGTTGACGAGCGCCTCAGAGGAGAGCGTGTCGGACGTGATGTGTCGGAACAGCGGCTGCATCCACCCGGGCGCCCACGAGGAATACCACGTGGGCACGCGGCGCCACTCGGAGCGGGGCTTCAAGATGATGACCGTCTCGAGCATGGAGAGCGGCGCTGGGTCGGTGGAAGTTTCGGCGCGTCCGGCCTTGCCGAGGACGAGGTCAACCTCGGGAAACTGCTTGATGATGCGGTCGGTGACCTGCAACAGCTTCTGCGCCTGCCCGATGGAGATGCCGGGCATGGTGGAAGGCATGTAGAGGATGGCACCTTCGTCGAGCGGCGGCATGAACTCGGAACCCAGGTGCATGAAGACCGGCACGGTGACGGCCACCAGCAGCGCGGCCACAACGATCACGGTCCAGCGTCGGCGCAGGGCGAAGGCAACGACCGGCGCGTAGAGGCGCATCAGCGGACGGCTGATGGGGTGCTTGTCCTCGGAGCGGATCTTGCCGACGATGAGCGCGTTGGCGAAGCGGCAGAGCCAGGCGGGACGGAAGTCGAAGCGCTTAACGCGCATCAGCAGCAGGCGCAGCGCAGGATCGAGCGTGACCGCCAGCACGGCGGCGATCACCATGGCCAGCGTCTTCGTGTAGGCCAGCGGCTTAAACATGCGTCCTTCCTGCGCTTCGAGCGTCAGCACGGGAAGAAAGGAGACGGCGATGACGAGCAGTGCGAAGAAGGTCGGTCCGGCAACTTCTTTGACGGCGCCGATGACTACTTCGCGGTAATCGCGGCCGCCGCCGGATTTCTCCCAGAGTTCCAGCTTCTTGTGGGTCTGCTCAACGACGACGATCGAGGCATCGATCAACTCGCCGAAGGCAATGGCCACGCCGGCCAGCGACATGATGTTAGCGCTGATACCGAGCAGGCGGAACGGGATGAACGATAGCAGTATGGCGACGGGAATGGTGATGATCGGAATGGCCGCACTCGGGAAGTGCCACAGGAACAGCAGGATGATCAGCACGACGGTGACGACAATCTCGAGGATCGTCTGCTTGACGTTGCTGATCGAGCGCTGAATGAGCTCCGAGCGGTCATAGATGGGAACGATCTTGACGCCCGGCGGCAGGCCCGGCTCAATCTGCTTGATGCGAGCCTTGACGGCGCGGATCACATCCAGCGTGTTTTCGCCGCTGCGCATGACCACGATGCCGGAGACGACTTCGCCGGTGCCGTTGAGATCGGAGACGCCACGGCGCAGGTCGGGGCCGATGCCAACCTGGCCGACGTCCTTGATGCGGATCGTTGAGCCGTTATCGCTGGTCGTCAGCGCGATGTTCTCGAAGTCCTCAATCGAGGTGGCGTAGCCGCGGCCGCGCACCATGTACTCGGTGCCGCCGAATTCGAGCAGGCGTCCGCCGACTTCGGCGTTCCCGCCGCGCACGGCTTCCACGACGCGGCTGATGGGAATGCCGTATGCCTGCAGGCGGTTGGGGTCGAGGTTGACCTGGTACTGGCGGGTAAAGCCGCCGATGGGTGCAATCTCGGCGACACCGGGCACGGACTTCAGGTAATAGCGCAGGTACCAGTCCTGGTAGGCGCGCAGGTCCGAGAGGCTGTGCTTGCCCGAGGTATCGACGAGCGCGTACTGGTAGACCCAGCCGAGGCCTGTGGCGTCGGGACCAAGCTCGGTCTTCACGCCTTCCGGCAGGCGCGGCAACACGCCCGAGAGATATTCGAGGGTGCGCGAGCGCGCCCAGTAAAGGTCGGTGTTGTCTTCAAAAATGACGTAAACGTATGAGTATCCGAAGTCAGAGAAGCCGCGGACGGTCTTCACGCGGGGCGCGCCCAGCATGGCGCTGACAATCGGATAGGTGACCTGGGCTTCGATGATGTCGGGGCTGCGGTCCCACTTTGAGTAAATGATGACCTGGGTGTCGCTCAGGTCGGGCGTAGCGTCGAGCGGCACGGTCACCATGGCCCACCAGCCGACCAGGCAGGCAGCGACGGTCAAGGCGCAGACCAGCAGCTTGTTTTCGACCGAGAAGTCGATGATCCGATTAATCATGGCCCATCCCGGAGTGGCTGGAGGCCAGGTACTTCTCGGGGCTCTTCTGGAAGTCGTCCTTGCAGCTGGTGGAGCTGAAGTAGTAGTCCATGCCCTTGTAACTCATGGTGAGGCCGTCAGCCCGGGCCTTGACTGGATCGACCGTTATGCCGCAGCGCGGGTCTTTTACTTGCCCGGGGACCTGCCCGGCGATAGCGGCCGGTTTCATCTCGGCTTCGTGATCGTGAGTGTGCGCCGGAGTCGGCGCGGCGATGGGATTCTTAAGGCGGCTCTCGGAGTCGATCAGAAAGGAGCCCGAGGTTACGATGCGCTCGTCGGCGTTGAGCCCTTTGCGAATTTGCACCTGCCCGCCCATGCGCTGTCCGACTTCAACCGCACGCGGCTCGAAATAGCCGTTGCCGAGATCAACGAAAACACGCTTGGTCAGGCCCGAGTCGATCAACGCTTCCATGGGAATGCTGAGGCCCGAGGGGTTCTTGACCGCAATTTCGATATCGACGAACATCTCGGGCCGCAGGCGAAGCCCGGGATTGGCGAGTTCGAGGCGGACCTTCATGGTGCGCGTGTTGGGATCGAACTGCGGCAGGGCCTCGCTGACCCGCGCGTTCAGCGGTTTGGAATCGCCGGGCAGGCGCACGGCGGCCATGACCCCGGGGCGGAAGTAGCGGGCCTCCGATTCGAAGACGTCGGCGAGAATCCAGACTCGGCTCAGGTCGGCGATGCGGTAGAGTTCGGCTCCCTTTTCGCAGCGCTGCCCGGAAGAGATGTTGCGGGTCAGCACCCAGCCGTCGGCAGGAGCAGCGATGTCGATCGTCTCAACGATGGTGCGCGTGGTGAGCATCTTCTGCACCTGCGCCTCGCTGACGCCCAGCGCACGCAGGCGGTTGGCGGCGATGCGGCCGGTTTGAACGCGCCAGTCGGATTCGTTCGCGTACTCGTTGCGATTGCCGGGGGCGATGTACACCCCTTGCAGGAAAGTCTGCTCGGCGGCGACGATGTCGGGCGAGTTGAAGGTCGCCAGGCGGTCGCCCTTCTTCACCATGGTGCCGGTAGGATTGGCAAACACCTTATCAATGAAGCCGTCAGCGCCGGCAGTGACGCGATAGGTGTGCTCTTCATCCGGCACCACGCGGCCCAGGAGTCGCACCGTCCGTGAGCCAGCCTGGTTGGAGACAGGTTCGATACGCACCCCAATCAACTGCTGCTGCTCGGGGGTAACGCTGACCGTGCCGGGGGGAAGATTGGAGGCGGCAGCGGATGGCCCCACCCCATCGGCGTAAACCGGTTCCAGTTGCATGCCGCAGTCGGGGGCGATGCCCGGCTTGTCGGACTTGTAAGCCGGATGCATCGGGTCAACCCAGTAGAGGACGCGGCGCTCACCAGCAGCGGGCGATGCAGGTCTGGAGCTGAAATAGCGCCCTCCGAGGAAACAAAAAAACATCAGGACCAAGATAACCAGCAGCCAGACTTTCCTCATTGCCGCGAATCCTCCACTGCGAGCCAACCGGCGCCGCGGAAAAACCACGATGCGAGCGGGACCGGAACCGTCGTAAGTGTAAAAGACTACTCGGAATTTAGATGCAGAGATGCCTGTGTGGACAGAATCTTTAGCGGTCTGAGCAGGCAGCTTAACCGCTGTCTTCCCAAAATTGGCCGGGCGGGACGGGCACACCGCGCAGGCCGCCCGCGGTAGCGGCCGTTCTTAAGCTACTCCATGGATTCGCGCAGCTTGCGGGACTTCTCCTCGACACCGCTGGCCAGCTGTTCCTTGTGGGCCACTAGTTTTGCGGCGACGGCGGGGTCGCCGAGGGCGAGCATCTGAGCGGCCAGGATCGCGGCATTGGTCGCACCAGGTATGCCAATGGCAACCGTGGCGACGGGGATGCCGGCGGGCATCTGCACCACGGCGAGCAACGAATCGAGTCCGGCGAGCGAGGTGGAAGCAATGGGCACACCGATGACGGGCAGGGTGGTCTCGGCGGCGATGACGCCGGCCAGGTGCGCAGCTCCGCCCGCCCCGGCAATGATGACCTTGATGCCGCGCCCAGCGGCTTCACGGGCAAAGCGGGAGGTGCGCAGGGGCGAGCGGTGGGCCGAGGTCACGTCAATCTCATATGGAATGCCGAAGCCTTTGAGGGTCTGCGCGGCTTCGCGCATCACATCAAGGTCGCTATCGCTGCCCATCACAATCGACACCAGTGGCTTGCTCATGAAAGTCTCTCCAGATGCGTGCGCAACCGCGCGATGGATTTACCGGGAGGCACGCAGCGGCCGCGCGGCAATATCCTTGCGATATTGCATCCCCTCAAACGAGATGCTCGCGCAGGCGGTATAAGCCGCGCCGATGGCCTGCTCCAGGTTGGCACCGCGGGCGGTGACTCCCAGCACGCGGCCACCCGCCGTGTAAAAGGCGCCGTTTTCACAGGTCGTGCCGGCATGGAATACCTTGACGCCGGCCACCTGCGCGGCCTGTTCGAGGCCGTGAATCTGTTTGCCGTTTTCGTAGGGTCCGGGATAGCCGCCCGAGGCGAGCACCACGCAGACGGAGGCGTCGTTGGACCAGCGGAACGTGCCTTCGCTGACGCGGCCCTCGACGGAAGCCAGCATGGCCTCGACCAGATCGCTGTCCAGCCGCATCAGGATGGGCTGGGTCTCGGGATCGCCGAAGCGGCAGTTAAACTCCAGCACGAACGGGCCACGGGCCGTCATGATCAGCCCGCAATACAGGATGCCTTTGTACGGAATGCCCTCGGCCTTCATACCGGCAACGACCTTGCGGGCGATGTGGTTGAGCAGCCAGTCCTGCATGGCTTCATCCACGATGTCGGAGGTGGAATAGGCGCCCATGCCGCCGGTATTGGGGCCGGTATCGTTATCGCCGATGCGTTTGTGATCCTGGGCGCCGACGAGTGGAGCCACGCGTTCGCCGTCGCTGAGCACCAGAAAGGAAAGCTCCTCGCCGACCAGGAATTCTTCGAGCACAACCCGCCCGCCCGCCTCCCCGAGCAGCTTGCCGCTGAGCATCTGCTGCGCTACTTCGGAGGCCTCGTCCTTCGTCTGGCAGATGACAACGCCCTTGCCGGCGGCCAATCCGTCGGCCTTGACCACGACGGGGGCGGACAGCAGCGCGAGGGCGTCCTTCAGCTCGTGCAGATTGGAACAGGCGGCGTAAGCGGCGGTAGGAATGCGATGCCGCATCATGAACTGCTTGGCGAAGGTCTTGCTGGATTCCAGTTGCGCGGCAGCCTGCGTAGGTCCGAAGGTGCGCCAGCCACGGCGGGTGAACTCGTCGACCACGCCCAGTGAAAGCGGTACTTCAGGGCCAACGACGGTCAGGTCAGGCTCGATGCGGGCGGCAAGCTGAACCAGCGCATCCACGCTGGAGTCGCCGTCTGGCTGGCAGTTGGCCGCGGCGCAGATGCCACCGTTGCCAGGCGCACAATACACCTCGGACACCATGGGCGACTGACGAATCTTCCACACCAAGGCGTGCTCGCGCCCCCCACTGCCGATCACCAGGACTTTTATTCCCATGGCTTAATCACTCCGCAATCGCTTTGCCGATGCTAAGAAAAAAGAGTAGCACAAGCGGGTTAAGGAAACCCTCAGCGGGCCACGTCAAAACCGATGGTGGCGCCTTCGCCGATCTTCTGCCCGGGCGCGAGGGACTGCTGGACCACGATATCGGTAGCCATTGGCTTGAGGCGCGGGTTGACGGCGCCGTCAGCCAGGACCCGAACGTTGCCGACGTTGAGCCCTGCCTCGGCGATGGCAGCAGTGGCGTCGCCGAAGCGGCGGCCTACAAAGCTGGGCATGACGTAGTAGGTCGGCATCTCATCCGGCTCGGAGGTCTGCAACAGGTTGACCTTGGGGGACGAGACGTTGGCTGCGCCAGCGGCGGGCGACTGCGCCACGATCTGGGCTGCAGGTAGCCCGGAGAGCTTCACTCGCGCCACTGCACCCAATTCCAAACCCCGGCGAGTCAGATTGATTTCGGCGGCGCGTGGGCTCTGACCGACCACGTTGGGGATGGTCACGCGCTGCGGACCGAGGCTCTGCGCCAGCCGCACCCGCCAGCCATGGCGCACCATGTCGCCCGCGGTTGGGGACTGGGACACAATGCGGCCTTCGGGCACGTCTGCGCTGTAGAAGCGCCCTTCGTAAACCAATATCAGTCCGGTGGCGGAGGCGAGGCGCTCGGCATCGATCTGGGCAAGACCGACGAAGGCGGGCACAGAGGTCTCGCGGCCGTGGATGGCAAAGCGCATGGCCGTCATGGCCGCTGCCAGAAAGACCAGCAGCAGCACCAGTGCCAGTAAAACGATGCGGAAGACGCGCCCCATGATCGCTTCGATTGTAAACCGACAAGGCGGGTGATCCAGCAGCCGAAACTGCTCAGGCGGGCCGGCAAGGTAGTCGGGGCGTCACTGTGCCGCAGCCGGGGCTCCAGATTCAGCGCGAACGAAACGCTCCAGACGAAGCAATGGATCTATTGACTATTTTAGTAAGCACGCTGCTGACTATGTTGGTAGATGTATGAACAAACGGCCGGACGGCTTACAGATCGCGGGAATGGCGTTGCAGATGGCGGCGCACGGCTCCGACCACGATCAAGCCGGTACCGATCAGAATCAGGCTGGTGGGCTCAGGCACAGAGGTGTGGCGACGCATGGAGGCCTTGAGCTCTTCGATGGTTTCGTTGGGCTGCCCGGGGCTGACATCGGCCGGAGCGAGGCTGGCATCGCTGACCAGTCCGGCTCCATGCCGGCCGGAGGTGTGCACCGGAGCTGAGGCAGGGCAATTGGGACCCGAGCACCCCGTCCGAATGGCATCGGCCAGAGAAGGCACGCCTAACAGCATGATCACTGCGACGGCGATGGCCAGATTCCTTCTCATCCGAGCGCTCTCAAGGGAATTGCGAGTCTAATAGCAACTGTGGGGTATCCACTCACGATTGGTCAATTGAATCCCGGGATTTGAGGTCTATTACCAATAACCATGGTCACCCGAAAAGTAATCTCAGGTTATACCCAGGTCGGGGTATGGGTAACCCATCGGGGGCAGCAGTAACACTACGCTCAGTGGCTCTCGCCGTCGCCGGGGGCAACGTCCGGGCGGTCGAGTTTGGGCTGGGGGGTATGCGGTTTGACCTCCGGGGCAGCGGAAAATTTCTCGTTGGGTTGGCCCTTGATGGCCACTCTCATGAAGTCGATCCAGACGGGCAGAGCGGCCATGCCGCCGGTTTCCTTGCTGCCCAGCGAACGGGCCTTTTCGTCGAAGCCGATCCACACGCCGCAGGTGACGGAAGGCGAAAAGCCGACGAACCAGGCATCGCTGAAGTCATTGGTGGTGCCGGTCTTGCCGGCGAGCGGGTGCTTGAGCTTGCTGGCCTGAAATCCGGTGCCATGCAGCACGACCTCCTGCAGCAGTGAGGTCATGGTGCGGGCCGTGCGGGCGGGGATGACGTCGCGCACCTCGGGGAAATCTTCCTCCAGGATGCGTCCGTCGTAGGAGGTGACCTTGCGAATGTAGCGCGGCACCACGCGGACTCCATCGTTGGGGAAGGTCGTAAAAGCCGCGGTGTGCTCGAGGAGCGTGATTTCGCCGGCACCCAGCGCCAGCGGCAGATAAGGCGGCAGGTTGGAAGTAACGCCAAAGCGATGGGTGTACTCGATGACCTTGTGGACGGAAAGTTTTTCGGTCAGCTTCAGCGCGGGGATATTGCGCGACTGCGCAAATGCGCGCCGCAGGGAGATATTGCCTTCGAACTTGCCATCGTAATTGTGTGGCGTATAGGGTCCGGAGGCGGTCTGGAAGGTGGTGGGCGCATCCAGGATTACGTCATCCGGCGTGGCGCCGTTGTCGATGGCCGCGGTGTAGACGTAGGGCTTGAACGAAGAACCAGTCTGGCGCAGAGCCTGGGTAGAGCGATTGAACTTGGAGAGGTTGAAGTCGCGCCCACCGACCATGGCACGAATGTCGCCGGTGCTGTTGTCGAGCGCCAGCAGGGCGCCTTGCGTGCCTGAGTCCTGTTCCAACTGGACGCGAGCCATGCCTTCGTTGCCCGCCGCCAGCACCTTCACGTAGACGACATCGCCGGCAGCCAGAATCTCGGAGGGCAATTTGTGGCGGGTCCAGGCGATCTCCTCGGCTCCGATGGAGGCGGTGTGGCGTCCGAACTTCAGGAATGCCACGGAACCCGCAACCTGCGTGACGAGTGCGTGGACGTATTTCCCGGGCGCGACGGCCTGAGCCCAGTCAGGGTGGACGTAGGATGCCAGCGGCTGGCCGTCGGCAATGACATTGGATAGCGAGCCGCGCCATCCGTGGCGGCGTTCGTAGGCAGCCAGACCGTCGAGCAGCGCCTGGTTGGCCGCGGTCTGAAGTTCGACATCCAGCGTGGTATAGACGCGCAGGCCGCGCTGGTGGACCTCGTCGCTGCCGTACTTGCGCTCCAGGTAGCGGCGCACCTCTTCGATAAAGTACGGGGCCAGCGCATTGGGCGCGGGCTGGAGATTGAGCCGGACGGGAGACTGCTTGGCCTGCGTGGCCTGGTCCACGTTGACCTTGCCGTCTTCCATCATGGCGTTGATCACGAGGTTGCGGCGGCGCTGCGAGCGGTCGAGGGCATTGATGGGCGAATAGTAGCTGGGAGCCTTAGGCAAGCCTGCCAGCAGAGCGGCTTCGGGCAGGGTCAGGTCCTTGGCGCGCTTGTTGAAATAAAACTCGGACCCGGCCGCAAAACCGTAGACCCCGTGGCCAAGAAAAATCTGGTTGGCGTAAAGCGTGAAGATCTGCTGCTTGGTGAAGTGCCGCTCGATCTGGATCGAGAGCAGGACCTCCTGCACCTTGCGCCGGATGGTGCGGTCGGGGGTCAGAAAGAGATTGCGCGAAAGCTGCATGGTCAGGGTGGAAGCACCCTGCGCGCGGCTGCCGCTGGCCAGGTTGCGCCAGGCCGCTCCGAGTACGCGCCACACGTTCACGCCCCAGTGGCTTTCATAGTCCTTGTCCTCGATGGCAATCAGGGCATCGCGCAGGACTGGCGGGAAGTCGTCGTAGGCAGCAATGACGCGACGCTGAAGGGCGAACGAGCCGATGACCTTGCCGTTACGGTCGTATAGTTCGGTGGTGGTGGCCGGGCGGTAGCGCTCCAACTCGGTGACCTGCGGCAGGTCGGTCGAATAGATGAAAACCAGCCCGCATAGGGCACCAGCCAACGCAGCCGCCAGCACCAGCAGGGCGAATGCCAGACGGCCCGCCAGTTTCCGGGGGGTGCGCGGAGGGAGATCACGCGCCAGTTGTGGCCTTGGTTGAGCCATCGGAAGCTGAGGTCAGGATAGCAGATGCGGGAGCAAAGAGCGTCGTTCGCAGTTCTCAGCGCTCTCTCAAAGAAGCAAAGACAACAGTTACTGCGGGTCTGCTTATCCCCCCGGGCAAACCGGCCAGATGAAGCCCGCAGCTCATGCTAACCCAACAACAGCGGAACTCCTGACCTTTGCATGCAGGCCAGGAGCCCCGACATCAATCAAGCGCATTCCATGTTGAGCTACCTGGCATCGCCAGTAGGCGTCTTTGCTATATCACCTACCTTGAAGCCTGCACCAGAAACGACCTTGCAGACGGACGAAGAGGCATCCACTTCAGCGACCTCAATTATGCCAATCGAGTCGGAGAGGCGACGGATGACAGCCCCTGTAGCCGGGTCTTTGATTTCCCGGCGGAGGCGTTCGACACTGAGCCGATCACCGACTTTGATGCCGCTGCCGGTACCAGCATTGACGACGACCTCGAACCCCTCGACGAAAGCTACCAGCGCCTGCACCGTGACGGTGCGTGTGGGGAGCTTTGCGGAGGCGCCAATTATGCCCTGGACCAACTGAACCATGGAAGCCTTGACCGCTTCCCCGATAATGGTCTCCTGAAATCCGCTGGTGCCAAAGTCCACTCCTCCAGCGCCGAATCCGCCCCAAGTACCGCCACCACCGAGCAACGAAGTGCTGGAGCGCGAAGATTCACCCTTACCTTCTGCGACGCCAAGGATTTCCCCCGTCTCTGTGTCCACCATGCGAGCATCAACGCTGACGATCGCTTTCGAAGTCTTGCGCCCGACCCGCCCCACGCCAAAAGGAATCAACCCACCGGCCGCACCACCGATATTTGTACTCTTGTTCTCATGACCGAATTGAGTAATGGTCCCCACGATGATGGCGTCCACTCCGAGAATCTTCCCGATCCTGGCGGCTGAGGATGGATCGGCGCGATTGCTATTGGCAAAATTCTGCTCGGCAAGTACTTTGTCCAGCATGCGCCGCTCAATCACTGCGTAGGTGCCATCTTGCACAAGGTGCTTGACGAGCAGCGAGGACATTCCCTTACCAACGTCGACGGACTGGCCAAAGACAGCATCAGCAGCCGTCTTTACGGCCCCATATTCAAAGTCCAACACCGCAACGCGCTTCTTGGGATCGGCAGCATGAAGCGCTAAAGCCACCGTAATAATCCAGATACCTACAGCGAGTACTCTCTTCATGGTCGTCTCCCGAAATCGATGTCAGGACAACAGCGCCCGCCAAAAGATGTCTCGAAGGAATACGGAACATTGTAAGCGCGGGGGGTGGGTTGTCAACTGCGCAATCGTACCCTCCCACGCCCGCCGGGAGAGTGTGGTTTCAGCAGCGGAGGTGCAAATGGAGAGGGAGTCGTATCGGCAAACCGAGTCTTTGACTTTGGTGTATACCCAGCGGAGTAAGAGAGCATCTGGCCGCGGGCATCGCGTCCGTGGCCAGACTTAAGAACTAAGGCTTTACGGCAGGGATGGAAGCCGATGCGGCAGCGGCGTCGGCCTTCGGCTTGACGCCATTCTTCAGCACGTCAACGGCGCGCCGCAACTGCTCGTCCGTAGACTTCTTTTCCTTCTTCAGCGGCTCGTCTTTGCCGGTACCGCGGGCTTCGTCCTCTTCCGGCAAAACCACTTCATCGTCCTTGTCGGAGACCACCACGTTCGGCGTCACGGCCGTATCCTGAATGGCCTTGCCCCCGGGCGTATAGAACTTCGCGACCGAGAGGATGACCGCCGCGCCGTCGGGCAGGTCGAGCGTCTTCTGTACCGAGCCGTCGCCGAAGGTCTTTTCACCCACCACGTCGGCGCGGGCATTCTCGAGCAGCGCCACGGCAGCCACTTCCGCAGCACCAGAGGTTCCACGATTCACGACCACGACCAGCGGCATATCCGTGATGGCCTTCTGCGGATCGGCGTTGAACGTCTGGCGCGGAAACTTCTGTCCCTGCAGGTAGGTGATGGTGCCGTGGTTCAGGAAGAGGTTGGCCAGCGCCACGCCCTCAGCCTGCTCGCCCGACGAGACATTGCGCAGGTCGAGCACCAGCTTTTTGGCACCCTGCTTCTGCAGCGACTTGATCCGGTTGGCCACTTCCTGGCTGCGTCCCTTCAACAAGGCGAAGGGCTGGATGTAACCGATTCCCTCTTCCAGCATCTTGTCGGTCGGCTGCGGCGCGGAGATGACTTCGCGGGTCAGAACGGTCTTGGCCGGATCGGCACGACGCGAGCGCACGACGGACACGGTGACGTTGGAGCCAGGCTGGCCGTTGAGCAGGTTTTGAATTTCAACCAGCGAAAGCTCGCGGGTGCTGCGGCCTTCGATCGCTTCCAGGATGTCGCCATTGTCGATCCCTGCCTTGTCGGCGGGACCATTGGGAACGACCGAAACCACGGTCGCATATCCGAAGCGCTTGGAGACCGTAGCGCCGATGGTGGCCCGGCCGTCGTTCTGATGGGCCTTGTAGTCCTTGTACTGTGCGGCGCTCAGGTAGCTCGAATTGGAGTCCAGCGACTCCAGCAAGCCATGCAGCGCACCCTCGGTGACCGCGGCCATGTTCGGCTGCTCGACGTACTCGCTGCGGATCCGCGACAGGACTTCCGAGTAGACGCCGATCTGGCGGTAGGCGCTATCGTCGCTGCTGGTAGCGGCTTTGGCCCCGAGTCCGCCGATCACGACGAACAGAACGATGGCCACAGAGGCGGTGAGAACTACGGCTTTGACGGCTTTTGACATTGAACTTCTTTATTGCCGCAAGCTTCTCGACTGAGCTGCAGGCATGGGTCTGTCAAATTATACCGAACTCCACGAGAGACTGCGGCATAACCCGGCGCTCGTTTAGATGCACCGTGCCACCGCAAAAGAGCAAACAATGAATCTGCGTTACCCGGGAAAAACCGCCTGCCCGTGCGCAACGGCCCAGGCCCGGGCGGCGGCAATGCGGCGGGAGATGGCCGGGTGCGAGTGAAAACAGACCTCAATCCAGCGCGCGGGCGTGCGTTCGGCCAGGTTCTGCTCGGCCAGCTTGCTCATCGACGAGACGAAAGGCTCGGCCGACTCGACGGCCGCAAAGGCGTAGCGGTCGGCCTGCCGTTCGTTATGGCGCATCCAGGTATTGAGAAACGGCAGCAGCGCCAGCGAAAGCACGGTGGAGACCAGTGCCAGCAGGGGCAGGTTGGCGAAATCGGAGATGCTCTCGAAGCGATGGGTGCGAACGGTGTAAGCAAGCACGCGCGAGGCCGCCCAGAAGCCGACCAGGGAAATGACGGCCTGCACGACGATGCTCTTGAAAATGTGGCGATGGACGTGATGACCCAACTCATGCGCCAGCACGGCTTCGATCTCGTCATCGGAGAAGCTGTCCAGCAGCGTATCCGACAGGAGGATGCGCCGCGTGCGCCCCAACCCGGTCAGTGCGGCATTGGCCTTACGGCTCTTGGCCGAGAGCTTCCACTCAAAGACGCCGCGCACGCGCTTCCCGGCGCGCTGGCTCAGGCGCAACAGGCGGTCTTTCAGTTCTTCGCGCTCCAGCGGCCGGAACTTGTAGAAGATCGGCAACAGCAGCACGGGAGCCAACTGCACGAGGAGCACAAACAGCACGACAAAGGCGGCCCAGGCGATCAGCCACCAATTCGCGGGCGAGCGGCGCATCAGCAGGTAAACCAGTTCGACCACGATGGTGCCGAGCACCAGTCCCACCAGCCACGACTTGAGCTCATCCCACGCCCATGAAAGCAGGCTCTGCCGGGAGAGGCGGTAGCGATGCTCAAGACGGAAGCCGTAGTAGTCCAGCCCCAGCCCCAGCAGCTTGCTGATGACGGTGATTGCGAGGAAATAGTAAAAGACCGCCAGAACGTATACCTGGTTCGAGAGCAGGTAGGAGTATTCGCGGAGCCGCAGCGACCATCCGGCCAGCAGCAGCACCAGCAGAAAGAGAGCTGAAAGCAGGAAGTCGGCAACGCCGAGGCGGCGGCGCGTCCGGTTATAGGCACGCGCCTCCGGCGTATCCGGCGTTGCAGTGATCTCTGGTTCTTCGTTCAAACCGAATCTCTCCGGCTATCCGGCCACGCGCTCCACGAAGGCGACCGAACTGTCGAGGATTTCCTTCACCAGTTCCGGCGAAGCCGCTTCGCAGTATATCCGCATGAGCGGCTCGGTACCCGAGGCGCGGAAGAGAACCCAGGCATCGGCGCCGCCGCCGTTGGTCGGCGCATCGAGGAAGAACTTGATACCGTCCAGATTTTCGCTCTTCAGCACGCGGTACTGGCCGATTTTGGAGAGCTGCGGATCGGCACAACGGGCCAAGGCTGCGTTGATGGTGGCGCGCTCGACATGCAGGTCGCGGCGGCCGTAGTGGTGCTGGCCAAACTCGGCCTGCAGGTCGGCCATCAGCTGCCCCAGCGGTTTGCCGAAGTCGGCCATGGCGTTGGCCAGCAGCAGCGAGTTCAGGATGCCGTCGCGCTCGGGCAGGTGGCGCGGGATGCCGATGCCGCCGGACTCTTCGCCGCCAATCAGAACCTCTTTGCCGGAGAGCACGATGTCGGCCACGTACTTGAAGCCGATGCCGTGCTCGATGAGTTCGCGGTTGTACTTGCGGGCGATGCGGTCGAGCATGCGCGTGGTGTTGAAGGCGCGCGTGATGGCTCCGGGCCACTTCTTCTTTTCGAGCAGCCACAGGGCCAGGATGGCGAAGCATTTGTGGGCGTCAACGAACTGTCCGTCTTCGGTGACGGCGCCCAGACGGTCGGCGTCGCCATCGGTCACGAATCCGCTGTCGCATTTTTCGCGCAGCACAACTTCCTTCAGGTAGTTGACGTGGGGCTCGATCGGCTCGGGATTGATGCCGGGGAACAGCGGGTCCACGTTGGCGCGCACTTGGACGTGGCGGATATTGTGCCGGGTGAAAATGCCGCTCAGGATGTTGCGGCCCGAGCCGTACATGCAGTCGATGGCAAGGTAAAAACTGGCGCGCGCAATGGCGTCGAGGTCGGCGAAGCGGCTGATAGCGGCAACGTAGGCGGGCAGGAAGTCGACGCGCTCGATCTTGGCCGGCGTGCCCTTCGGCATGCAGTTGGCATACAGTTCGGTCTCGATGGCCTTCATGATGGCCGGGCTGCCGGAGCCGCCGTACTTGGCTTTGAACTTCACGCCGTTCCAGTTCCACGGATTGTGGCTGCTGGTGATCATGACGCCGCCGGCGCAGTTGAGGTTCTTGGCGGCATACGAGATGGCGGGCGTGGTGGTGTAGTCGTCGGAGAGACGAATGGGGATGCCGGCCGCCGCCAGCACTTCGCTGATGGCGGCGGCAAACTCGGGCGAGCCGAAGCGGGTGTCGTAGCCGACGACCAGTCCCTTGCGGGCGTCCTCGTTCTTGAGCACATAGCTGGCGATGGCGCCGCCCACGCGGCGCACGTTCTCAAAGGTGAAATCGTCGGCGATAACCGCACGCCAACCGTCGGTACCAAAGGTGATGTTTTCGTTTGCCATGAAATCCTATGTATTCCGGCTCGTCGGCTTGTCCCGGAGTTGGAAAACCGCCAACTCCGGGCCACCAGGGTCAGATCAGTTTCAAGAGCTTTTTCGCGTCGAGATGTTTGACTATCTTGCCCACGTCCTGCGAGTGCTGCCGGGTGGTGATGAGCAGCGCATCGGCGGTCTCGACCACGACGAGATCCTTGACGCCGACCACGGCGACGAACTTGCCGGGCGCGTAGACGTAGTTGCCGCTGGCGTTGAGGGCAAAGGCGCGCTCGCCGTCGATGACGTTGGCGTCTGCGTCGAGTTTGGCGCCGAGCGCGACGCGATGCTCGTAGAGCGCGGTCCAAGAGCCGAGGTCGTTCCAGCCGAAGTCGGAGGGCAGGCAGAAGATGCCCGAGGCTTCGGCTCCCTTCTGCGAGCGCGGCTCGAGCACGGCGTAGTCGATGCTGATGTTCTCGCAGCGCGGGTAGAGCCGCGCGAGCGTGGAGCGGAAGGAGCGGGTGCCGTAGCTGGCGGCGATCTTCTCCAACAGCTTGGCGGTAGCAGGCAGGTGCTCCTGCATCGCCTGGACCAAAGTGGCGGCGCTCCAGACGAACATGCCGCTGTTCCAGTAGTAATTGCCGGCGGCGAGGAACTGCTCGGCGCGGGGCAGATCGGGCTTCTCGGCGAAGCGGCAGACACGCAGCACCTCGGACTCGCCTTGCACGGCGACTCCGGCTTCGATGTATCCGTAGCCCGTCTCGGGGCCGGTGGGGGTAATGCCCAGGGTGACGATATTTGGCCCGGCGGCGGCGATCTCAACTGCGCGCCGCACGATCCGGCGGTACTCGTCCTGATTGCCGATGACGTGATCGGAGGGAAACAGGCCCAGCACCGCGCCGGGGTCCTGCCGCTGGAGCAGGAACGCAGCCAGTCCGATGGCGGGAGCCGTGTTACGTCCGGCGGGTTCGGCGATGACCTGCTCTTTGGGCACGCGCGGCAACTGGCGCACGATGCCGGGGCGCAGGTCGTCGTTGGTGACAACCCAGATCTTCGATGGCCCGGAGAGCGGAAGCAGGCGCGCGACGGTCTGCTGGATCATCGTCTGGCGGCCGCTCAGGGCCAGCATCTGCTTGGCGCGCTTTTTACGGCTCATGGGCCAGAAGCGCGTACCGCGGCCTCCGGCCAGAATGACTGGGTAGAAATTTGTTTTTTTCGCCATCAGTTCGTAAGCCAGCTTCAGGCCGCTGGCATTTCAGCTCTCGGCGGGAGACTGCCCGGCCCGCAGAGGAAGGGTAATGCTCAGGAACTCGACTGTCCACTGCGGACGAACGCAGGCACCACGCAAGGCAGCGGGAATCACGACCGCATCGCCCGGCTTCCACATGATCGGCGCGTGGCCCGGGCACTCCACCACGCCCGCCCCTTCGAGGGCCACGAGTACCTGCGCCGAGCGCTGGCCTTCCAGGGCCGACGGCACGAAGTAGGCGCTGCCTTCCAGGCGGACGCGGGTGACCTCGAAGCACCCGGTGGAGATCAGCACGGCACCATCGCGGGCAGGAAGGGGTTGCACCTTGCCCGCCGCCGTATGTTCCCTGGTCGCCGCCAACCCTTGGGTCACGTGCAGGGGGCGCGGGCGTCCGTAATCGTAGAGGCGGTAGGTGGTGTCGGAGTTCTGCTGCGTCTCCAGGATGATCGCGTTGGGACCCAGCGTGTGCACAGTGCCGGCATCGACGAGGATCATATCGCCGGCGGTAATTTCAACCCAGTTCAGCAGCTGCTCGGCCGTCACGCTGTCGATGGCACAGCGGAACTCGGCGACCGTGACGCCCGGCTTCAGCCCGAGACCAATCTGCGCATCAGGGCCAGCCTCGACGACATACCAGCATTCGGTCTTGCCGCACAGCTGTCCGCAGCGATGTGCGGTTTCATCGTCGGGATGAACCTGCACGGAGAGCTTCTGCCGGGGAAACAGGAACTTGACCAGCAGAGGGAAGCGGTTCGGCTCAGGCGCGTCGGCGCCGACCAGTTCGCGCCCGAGGCGCTGGCACAGGTCGCCCAAGGTGCGTCCCGCGAACGGGCCGTTGGCAACCTTGGATTCGTCGGCGGTCAACCATACTTCGCCGATGGGTTGCCCGCCGGGTTCGACGTGGCGCTCGTAGAGCGGCGCCAGATCGTAGGCCCCCCAGGGGCGCGGCTCAAAGTGCGGAGCCATCAGGAATGGATACAGTTCAGTCATACCAAGCTCAAAAAAGCGGAGCGGCAGCGATGGTTGCCGATGAAATCGGTCCGACACATCCTGCCGCGCTGCCTTTCCGTCTGAACCCTCAGGCCAACTACTGCAAGGCTTCGAAAAACTTCTTCATCCGCTCCAGGCCCTTCTCGGTGTTCGCCATGCTGGTCGGATAGGAGATGCGAATGTGGCGCTGGCTGCCAAACGCCTCGCCCGGCACAACCGCCACGTTGGCCTCGCGCAGCAGACGCCCAGCCAGCTCCGCCGGCGAATTGGCGATACCGTCGCGCAAGTAAGCCGAAACGTTCGGGAAGACGTAGAAAGCGCCGCCGGGCACCGCGCACTCGATCTGCGGAATCGCACGCAGGCCGGCCACGGCGCGATCGCGCAGGCGAATGTATTCGGCCACCATCGGCACCAAGCACTCCTGCGGTCCGGTAAGGGCGGCGATGCCGGCCTTCTGCACCACCGATGTCGGGTTGGAGGTGGACTGGCTTTGCAGCTTGTTCATGGCGCCGATCAACCACTTCGGCCCCATGCCGAAGCCAAGACGCCAGCCGGTCATGGCATAGGTCTTGGAAAGCGAGCCAACCACCAGCAGGTGCTCGCGTTCGGCTGCCGTGGCGACTCCCCCGAGCGAGAAGCGCTTGCCAGTGAAGTCGAGATAGGCGTAGCACTCGTCGCTGATTACCACCAGGTTGCGCCGGGCTGCCAATTGCAGGATGGCCTGCATATCCTCCGACTTCATGACCGCGCCGGAGGGATTGCTGGGCGAATTGAGCAGGATGACGCGGGTGCGCGGCGTGAGCGCGCGCTCCACCATTTCAGCCGTCAGCGAAAAGCCGTCGGCTTCATTGGTCTGCACCACGACGGGCTTGCCGCCGCAGTAGCGGATGATGTCGTGAAACGAGACCCAGTAAGGCGCGGGCAGGATGACCTCGTCGTCGTGATCGACGAGCACCTGGAAGGCGTTGAACAGCACCTGCTTGCCGCCGGTGGAGGCGCAGGCCTCTTCGGGCTGATAACTGGAGCCGAAATCGGCCGCGTGGCGGGCAACGATGGCCTTGCGCAGCTCGACCGTGCCCGGCACGGCGGTGTAACGGGTGAAGTTGGCGTTGATGGCGGCAATGGCAGCATCCTTGATGTGCTGCGGAGTGTCGAAGTGCGGCTCGCCGGCGCTGAAATCGGCGATGTCGACGCCCTGCGCTTTCAGGCGTCCGGCTTCGGCGGCGACGGCCATCGTGGCCGACTCCTGAATACGGTTGATGCGGTTGCTCAAGGGATGCGAACTGGTGGTGCTGTCTGCCATAACCTTAGCGTTCCTTTACGAAATTTGCCGCGACGGAGGCGGCCGAGGGATGGGCGCTGACTGCAAGTTTGTCGTGCAGGCGCTGCTTGACGAGCGGCGGAACCATGCTGTCGACCGCGCCGCCGAGCCGGGCGATGTCTTTGACGATGCGCGAGCTCACGTAGGAGTACTCTTCGGCAGCGGTCAGGAACACCGTCTCCAACTGGGGCGATAGCTTGCGGTTCATGAGCGCCATCTGGAGTTCGTACTCGTAGTCGCTAATGGCGCGGATACCGCGCACCACGACGGTAGCGCCTTCCTGGCGCGCATATTCGACCAGCAGGCCGCCGAAGACGTCCACCCGGACGTTCGGTAAACCGGCGGTCAGCTGCACCAGCATCTCGCGGCGCTCTTCGAGCGAAAATAGCGCGTCTTTCTCCGAATTGATCAGGACGGCAACGATGAGCTCCCCAAAGACACGACTGCCGCGCGTGATCAGATCCAAATGTCCGGCGGTCGGCGGATCGAAGCTGCCGGGATAAACTGCCGTAACTCTATTCAATTCATCTCACCCGAAAGGGAGGAATTCCAAGCTGTACCGGCGATCGATACGGTATTTGATTTTACCAGCGCAGGGCAGAATGGCGGGAGGAAATGGGCAATCGGGCACAGAGGTTTGCCTCGGGCGTTGCCATCCCCACATCTGCCGGGCGGCAGATGTGGGGATGCGGGCAATCCTGACTAGCGGCGGGCCGGGCCTTTCGAGGGCTCTGCGCGCGCCACGACGGCAGTGGCGCTGGCCTTCTCGGCGGCGCCTGCCGGCGGCGGTTCGGGGATCTCGGCTTTGGTGATTCCCAGCACCTTCTTGACCTCGACCTCGATCTGGGCGCAGATGTCGCGGTTGTCCTTCAGGAACTGCTTGGAGTTCTCGCGTCCCTGGCCGATGCGGTCCGTCTTGTAGCTGAACCAGGAACCGGACTTCTCGACGATATTGTTAGCCACCGCGATGTCGATCAGGTCGCCTTCGCGCGAGATGCCCTGGCCGTACATGATGTCGAACTCGGCTTCGCGGAAGGGAGCGGCCACCTTGTTCTTGACGATCTTGACCTTGGTGCGCGAACCGGTGACCTGGTCGCCTTCCTTGATGGCGGCGATGCGGCGAATGTCGATGCGCACCGAGGAGTAGAACTTGAGGGCGCGGCCGCCGGTGGTGGTTTCCGGGTTGCCGAACATGACGCCGATCTTCTCGCGAATCTGGTTGATGAAAATCATGGAGGTGCGCGACTTGGAGACGATGCCGGTCAACTTGCGCAGTGCCTGCGACATGAGGCGGGCCTGCAAGCCCATGTGGCTGTCGCCCATTTCGCCATCGAGTTCAGCCTTGGGCACCAGGGCGGCGACGGAATCGACGATGAGCACGTCGATGGCGCCGGAGCGAACCAAGGCTTCGGCAATCTCGAGGGCCTGCTCGCCGTAGTCGGGCTGCGAGACCAGCAGGTTGTCCACGTCCACGCCTAGTTTTTTCGCATAGGCGGGATCGAGGGCGTGTTCGGCATCGACGAAGGCGGCCATGCCTCCGGCCTTCTGGGCTTCGGCGATGATCTGTAGGGCGATGGTGGTTTTGCCGCTGGATTCGGGCCCGAAGATTTCAATCACGCGTCCGCGGGGAACGCCGCCGACACCGAGTGCGGCGTCGAAGGAGAGGGCGCCGGTCGAAATGACGGCGATGGGAACAATGGGCCCCGCGGCGCCGAGACGCATGATGGACCCCTTGCCAAACTGCTTTTCGATCTGGGAAAGCGCCAGTCCCAGCGCCCGGTCGCGTTCTGATTCGGCCATCGTTGTATTCTCCTCGGCGCCCTCGGGCGCACGTTAATTCGGTTAGGACTTCGCACCTGGTCGGGCGCACAGTCGACGCTCAGCCGCCGTCGCGAAGCACGGCGTGCAGTCATTTTCCACAAAACGGGGAAAGACCGGAAGGCGCATTATACAACGGCCATTCCGGCCGCCACATCGGCGTAAACCCTGTTCTATCTTTGTAACAAATCCACCGCCAGCCGGGGGTCGTGCACCCGGAATAAGGCCGCCAGCGAGGGATGCCGCTCGGCGATGCGCTCGTACATCTGCCAGGCGATGTTGCGGTAGGAGAAGTGGCCGGCCGGGGTGGTGCGAATCTCGGCGATGTAGACAGCCTCGGCCAGGTCCATCTTAAAGAGCGTGCGCTTGCGGCTGGCAAGCGGCAACAGATAGGTGGCCGACGCAGCACTGGCGGCCTGCGCCAGCGCCGCAAAGCTATCGGCCGCACGCTTCACGGTGGCCTCGTAGCGGGTGCGCCACTGGCCGGTAATGGCTTCAGGAACGTCAAAGCCGTGAGCGGGCGTGAACTCCTGCCCGATCTGAATGCAGCGGCGGTGGCGATGCATATCGCGGAAGCCGCCGATGTCCATCAGGATATCGAAGCGGAACTGGTAGCCGGAGCAGAAGGCGCGCAACAGTTCGTCGTGGCGGCCACGATGGCGCGCGCCGAGGGCGACGATCTCATCCCGCTGCGGACCGCTGAGGGCGGCCACGAAGCGACGAATCTGGCGGTACGGGTAGTGGCAGTGCTCGTAGAGCAGCGTGGTGGCCAGTTCGATCTCGACCGGTTCGTCATCCAGCAGGTCTACGGCGGGCGCGGGTTCGACGGGTGCGCCCTGCATCAGGCTGTCGGCGGCTGCCGCCAGTTCGTCGCGGCTGGCCGCCATGTATGCGTTGGCCTCGGCATACTTGACCAGCGTGGAAGCCGAGCGGACCTCGGACTGCCCGAGCGTGAAGGCAGGACTCAGCGCGGCGGCCTGCAACTTGTCTCCCAGTTCCCTCACCTCGGCAAGGCGGCTGGTGCGCAGGCGGGCGATCTGGTTTTCAAGCGTGCGGGCGTTGACGATCTGGCCGAGCGAAGTATTGGTGGCCAGCGGCAGCAGGTAACGGGCAATGTCGAAGGCGCGGGCGCGCAGCGTGCGTTCGTACTGGTCCTGCGCCATCTCCGGCGGGCGCGGCGTCGAGGCGCAAAGCTCGTGGAACATCGCGTCGGAAAGGGCGCGGTATTCGCTGAACAGGAACTCGATGGTGGAAATGTAGAGTTGCTCGGCGGTCGTATCTCCCACATCTGCCAAAGGAGGGCAGATGTGGGGCACCAGAGGATTCGTGCCGAAGTCGGGCAGATAGTAGTCGGGACGCGAAAAGTCCTGATAGCGCGTGGAGCGCTCCTGGCCGTCCCAGCGCTGCTCGTCGGCCACGGCGATGGCGGCTACGAGTGACAGCCGCTCGATGGCGAAAGCAATGTGGGCAAGATCGGCGATGGAGCGGTGGCCGTATTGGAAATAGAAGGTGTTGAGAAACTTCTCGGCCTTCTGCCCGCTGATCTCGCGCAGCGATTCTTTCATCGTCAGCGACGAGCGGGAATACTTCGCCATGGCGTAGGCCATGACTTCGGGTTCCACGCCGTAAATGGCATAGACATCGGTCGGGCGGCGTTCCGTCTTCGACATACGCCGGATGGTAACTGCTGGAACGCAGGGGCGGCAAGGAGAACAGCGGCGAATCGCGGTTTAGCTCCGCAGTTTGCTGCAAGAGCGGGCGATTTCGGATACCAGACGCCGTCGATTGAAGTGGCCACGAAGGCCGCCTCGCCGGTTGCTTCCCGCGCCGGCACGACACCCTAGCAGCTGCCGGAACAGGGGGAAGCTGCTAGGCAGGCCCGGGATGGAGGAAGCCACCACGGCAAGGAAATCGTAGAAGCATCCCGATAAGGTGCTTCGATTGAGCGTTTCACCCCGGCGGGAAATGCTTTACACTGAGGGCGATGTCCCCGTTCCCGGCGCGCGTGGGGTGCGCCGCGCAGTTTCACTCTTCAATTTGAGCGGAGAAAATGAACGCAAATTCCTTTGGCAGCCGTTCCGTGCTGCGCGTAGGCGACCGCGAGTACCAGTACTATCGCCTGGGCGCGTTGGATAAGCAGAGTATCTCGACAACCCACCTTCCGTATTCGCTGCGAATTCTGCTGGAGAATCTGCTGCGATTTGAAGACGGGCGCATCGTGAAGCGCGAAGACGTGTTGAAGCTGACGGCATGGGATCCGACGGCAGAGCCTGCGGATGAGATTGCCTTCACGCCCAGCCGCGTGCTGATGCAGGACTTCACTGGCGTGCCCGCGGTCGTGGACCTGGCCGCCATGCGCAATGCCATGCTCGCGCTGGGTGGCAATCCGGCGGCGATCAATCCGCTGCAACCGGCCGAACTGATCATTGACCATTCGGTGCAGGTCGATGAGTTCGCGACCGCGACGGCGCTGCAGGTTAACGGCATGCTCGAGTTCCAGCGCAACAAGGAGCGCTACGCCTTCCTGCGCTGGGGACAGAAGGCGCTGAAGAATTTCTCGATTGTGCCGCCCAACACCGGCATCTGCCACCAGGTGAACCTGGAGTACCTGGCGCGCCTGGTGTTCGTAAACACGGATGACGGCACGCAAACGGCTTATCCCGACACGGTGGTCGGCACGGATTCGCACACCACGATGATCAACGGCCTGGGCGTGCTGGGCTGGGGCGTGGGCGGCATCGAGGCCGAGGCGGCCATGCTGGGCCAGCCAATTTCGATGCTGATTCCGCAAGTGGTCGGGGTCAAGCTGAGCGGACGGCTGCGGGAAGGCGCAACGGCGACCGACCTGGTGCTGACCATCGTCCAGATGCTGCGCAAGCATGGCGTCGTGGGCAAGTTCGTCGAGTTCTATGGCCCCGGCCTGGCCAACATGCCAGTGGCCGACCGCGCCACCATCGGCAACATGGGTCCCGAATACGGGGCCACCTGCGGCATCTTCCCGGTCGACGCCGAGACCTTGCACTATATGCGGGCCAGCGGGCGTTCGGCGGAGCAGGTGGCATTGGTTGAGGCCTACTGCAAGGCGCAGGGCTTCTTCCACGATGAGAAGACGCCCGAGGCGAAGTACTCGAGCTACCTGACGCTGGACCTGGCCACGGTGGAGCCGAGCGTCGCCGGGCCGAAGCGTCCGCAGGACCGTGTGCCCCTGGGCGAAACCGGCAAGTCGTTTAAGGCGGCGCTGCCGGGCCTGTTTCGCCCCGGAAAAGCGGCTGCGGCTCCGAGCGCAACCGCCGCCCTGCAACACGGCAGCGTAGTGATTGCCGCCATTACCAGCTGCACCAACACCAGCAATCCTTCGGTGATGATCGCCGCCGGACTGCTGGCGAAGAAGGCGGTGGAGCGCGGACTGGCGCCCAAACCCTGGGTGAAGACCTCGCTGGCTCCCGGCTCGATGGTGGTCACGGAATACTACAAGCGGCTGGGCTTGCAGGCCTATCTGGACAAGCTGGGGTTCAACCTCGTGGGCTACGGCTGCACGACCTGCATCGGCAACTCCGGCCCGCTGCCGGCGGAGGTGTCGGAGGCCATCGCGGAAGGCGACCTGGTGGTAGCCTCGGTGCTCTCGGGCAATCGCAACTTCGAGGGCCGCGTACATGCCGAGGTGCGGGCGAATTACCTGATGTCGCCGCCCCTGGTGGTGGCTTTTGCGCTGGCGGGCAGAGTCGATATCGACCCGTTCAACGATCCGCTGACCACCGACCCCGGCGGCAAACCGGTATACCTGCGCGAACTGTGGCCAACCCAGAAGGAAGTCGCCGACCTATTGGACAAAGCGCTGGATCCGGAGATGTTCCGCCAGGCATATGCCGGAGTCTTTACCGGCGATCAGCAATGGCAGACGCTGCCGGTGCCAGCGGGCGAGACCTTCGCGTGGGAGCCCGATTCGACATACGTGCAGCATCCTCCTTACTTCGAGGGCATGAGCAAGACGCCCCCGCAGGTGGAGGAGATTCACGGCGCGCGCGTGCTGCTGAAGCTGGGCGACTCGATCACGACCGACCACATCTCTCCGGCGGGCTCGATCAAGAAGGACAGCCCGGGGGGCAAGTACCTGATCGCGCACGGCGTGGCTCCGGTTGATTTCAACAGCTACGGCTCGCGACGCGGCAACCACGAAGTCATGGTGCGCGGCACGTTCGCCAACATCCGGCTGAAGAACCTGCTGGTGCCGGGCGTGGAGGGCGGATTCACGCGGCAGTTGCCCGACGGCGGACAGACGACGGTCTTCGACGCCTCCGAGCAGTACCGGGCCGAAGGCGTGCCGCTGGTCATCCTGGCGGGCAAGGAATACGGCTCGGGTTCGTCGCGCGACTGGGCGGCCAAGGGTCCGAAGCTGCTGGGCGTGCGCGCCGTGGTCGCCGAGAGCTTTGAGCGCATTCACCGCTCGAACCTGGTGGGCATGGGAGTGCTACCGCTGCAGTTCCCCGCTGGGCAGAACTACGACACGCTGGGCCTGAGCGGCGAAGAAGTCTATGAGATCACCGGTATCCGCAAGGCGATCGATGACTTCAAATCCGGCTCGAAGCTGCACGTGAAGGCCACGGCAAAGAACGGCTCCAGGGTGGAATTCGACGCCGTGCTGCGCATCGACACGCCGCAGGAGGCGCTGTATTACCAGCACGGAGGCATTCTGAACTTCGTGGTCCGGCAGTTGCTGGAAAGCAAGCGCCAGTAAGCGTGGTGCCGCCGCAGGTCGCACGGAGGCCTGCGGCGGTGGCACATCGCAAGATGACCGTGGTCTCCTACAATGCTTCCGGTGAATCACTGCAGGAGCCCGGCCCATTTTGAAACCGGATTTTGGCCGCCAGCGGCGGCCTTTCCCGGCGGCATCCCGTCAGATATTCCGTCTGCGGGAGATTATGCTTCAGCCCCGCGCGCCGTTGCGGTAACATTCGGCGTGCAACAAGCCCGGAGAGCGAAGCGCAGGAGCGCTTGGCAACTCGAATGGGCGCATCTAAGCGTGGCGTGCCGCCAGCCACCAGCCGGAGAAAGCCGTTGGATCTCGAAAGCCTGCGGGCAAAATGGATTTTCGCGCGCAGTTTCCTTAAACACCCCGTCATGCTGGGATCGCTGATCCCCAGCTCGAGAACCCTGGTCAACCGTCTGGCACGGCAGGTGAACTGGGACCGGACTCGCGTCGTCGTAGAGTATGGGCCGGGGGTAGGCACTATCACGTCCGAAATTCTGCGCCGCCTGCCGACGGACGGAGTACTGGTAGCGATCGACTACAACCGTGACTTTGCCGATTATCTGCGGCGGACCATGGTCGATCCGCGACTGAAGGTCGCGCACGGTTCGGCGGCCGATGTGGAACAGATACTGGCCGATTTCGGACTGGATGGAGCCGACTGCGTGCTTTCGGGCATTCCGCACAGCACGCTGGCTCCCGAGATGCGGGCACAGATTTTTGAAAGCACGCGGCGGGTGCTGCGGCCGGGCGGCAACTTCATTGTTTACCAGTTCACCACCGCCGTGCTGCCGCAACTGCGGCAGGTCTTTGGTGAGGTGGAGCAGCAGTTTGAGCCGCTCAACATCCTGCCGGCACGCATCTTCTGTTGTTCGCGGTAGTCGCGCTTTGCGGATGACAAGGCACGGGCCACTTGTCTACCGGCGGCGACTCCGGTAGAATTAGTGTTTTGCGAAACGAATCGGGAAGGTTCTGGAGTAGAAATGGCACAAGTATGTGAAGTCTGCGGCAAGGGACCGCAATACGGAAACACGGTCAGTCACGCCCACAACGTCGCGCGGCGGCGCTGGAACGTTAACCTGCGCCCGGTGAAGGCCAAGGTCGGCACGGCCAGCAAGAAGATGCGCGTCTGCACTTCCTGCCTGCGCAGCGGCAAGGTTACCAAGGCCTAAGCTCCGGCTGGCTGATATTTTACGATTTGGCAATTGAGGGCATCCGCGAATGGATGCCCTTTTGCTGCGCCACGGCGCCGCCCCTCAGGCGAGCGCGATGACGTCGATCTCAACCCGCACATCGCGGGGTAGACGGGCTACTTCCACGGTCGAACGGGCCGGGGGGGCAGTGACGAAGAAGTGCGCGTAGACCTCGTTCATGTGGGCAAAATCGCCCATATCCTTCAAATACACCGTGGTACGAACGACCTTGTCGAGCGAGCTGCCGGCGGCGGCGAGCACGGCCTTGAGGTTCAACAGCACGCGCTCGGTCTGGGCGGCGATGTTACCGGTGACGAGTTGGCCGGTGGCCGGATCAAACGGAATCTGCCCGGAGGCGAAGACAAATCCATTGGCCTTAATGGCCTGGGAGTATGGCCCGATTGCGGCCGGGGCCTGCGTGGTGGCGACAGTCTCCTTCATTACAGCTCCTTGCTAAAAATGCGGCGGACCGCCGGGGTCCGCCGCAGGGGTTGTTGCTCCGGGCAGCGGCAAGCCGCCGCCCGTCAAGGTTAGCGCTTGCGTGCGGGCGCCTGCTTGCCGAAGGTGGTTTCCACCTTGGCTCCGAGCGTTTCGATTAACTGCTTGGCCGTGACCGCGTCCTTGCCGGTGGGGGCCAGTTCCAGATACTTATTCAGATTGGTGGCCACTTCGGGGGGTGCGCTCATGGAGCCGGTCTTCGTATCGACCGTAGCTTTGGCCATCAGGTTGATCGCCTTCTGGTAGTATGCGTCGGCGTAATCTGGCTTGGCGGCAATGGCCCGGTCAAAGGCGGCATTGGCCTCGTCGATCTTGCCGGCGTTGGTCAGCACGGCAGCCTGGTTAAAGTAATAGCGGGCGGCGCCGGGCGGATCGAGTTCGGCGGCGAGGCCATAGTTCTTGGCAGCCGCATCGACGTTGCCCAGCCGGGAGCTGGCATCCGCCAGGTTGCCGTAATAACCGGCCGCCGGCTTGATGGCGATCGCCTTGTTGCAGGCGCTGACGGCGTCCTCGAGGTACTCCTGGGCCTTGGCGCGGTCGCTGGAGGCAATGGCCCGGCCGGCGAACACATCGGCTTCGCAGAGGCGTCCCCAAAGTATGTCAAACGAGGTATCGGTGGCCGTGGCCTTACGCATGACCTGGACGGCATCGTCGAACTTGCCAGCTTGCAGGAAATCCGACGACTGCTTCAGCAGCGCGTTCAATCCGGAGACCTTATCGTTGTCCTTGCGGGCAGCTTCACGGGCGGCGCGCTGCTCGGAGGTCAACTGCTGCTCCTGCCGGACCAACGCCTTGCGCAGGTCGAAATCCAGATCGTTCCCTTCGCTGCTGGGATTGACGGGGAAGTTGGTGATGGAATCAACCTGCTGGCCGTCCCTAAGTACCTTGACGTTGTATTTCCCCATGGAGACGCCGATGGACTGGTAGCGTCCCATCTTGTCGGTCGTGAACTTATACAGGCGTCCGGTTTCGGTGCCGGTAAACTCAACGACGGCGCCAACGAGCGGCTTGCCGTCCACATCGGTGACCAAGCCGCGAACGGTGCCGGTCTGGGCCATGACCGTACAGGCGCCGAACACCGAGACAAGGAATAAGACGGCGATCATCAGTTTGGTTTTCATCGCATCGCTCCGCTTCATTTTCGTTGCATCGCTTCGCCCGGCCGCCGGAGCACCCGGGGCCGCGATTTTCATGATTGCGCCAGTCCCTGCGCCACGTATGCGATGGGATCATCTGCGCCGGCGCCGGCAAAGGCGCGCAGGCGCAATACACAGCTTTCACACTGACCACAAGCTTTGTCCTGCCGACTGTAACACGACCAGGTGAGATCAAAGGGCGCGCCGAGTTGCATGCCGAGCTTCACGATTTCCGTTTTGCGCATGGCAATCAGCGGGGTGACGATCTCGATCGAGCCTTCCTTGGTCCCGGTCCGAATCGCCTGATTGAAGGCCTGGTAAAAGGCCGGACGGCAATCCGGATAGCCGGAACTGTCCTGCTCGACGGCGCCGATCAGAATCTTATCGGCTCCGAGCACCTCGGCCCAACTTACGGCCGCGGAGAGGAAATGGGCGTTACGGAACGGCACGTAGGTGACCGGAACCCGATGGCCGATTTCGTCCGTGGCGTTGGGCACGGCGATGGCATCGTCGGTCAACGCCGAACCGCCGATGGCCCGGAACACTGGATTGCGCACGACGAGCCGGTCGGTGATCTGCAGGCGGTCGCAGATGGCATCGAAACAGCGGCGCTCCCGCTCCTCGGTGCGCTGCCCGTACTGCACGTGCAGCGCGGCCGGCTGGTAATCGCGGGCCGCCAACGCGGCACAGACGCAGGAATCCATGCCGCCACTGATCAGAACTACCGCCCGTGGCCGACGCTCGCTTCCACCCATCTTGCTTAGCTCCAATACTGGTTCCTGTCCTATAGACACCGGAAACGCCTGTCTTGAGCCCGAAAACCCGCTTTCGGGGGCAAGTTGCCGAGGGAAATTGTAGCAATACCGCTGCGGAATGGAAGGATGGACTGAAAATGCATGCGCGAGCGGTCAGACGCCCTTAGTGGCCGGGTCCCAGATGAACTTGTGCAACTGGAGGCCAAGACGGACCGGGAGGGCGTCGGCCAGTATCCACTCAGCCAGCTGGAGCGGGTCGAGCAGGCAGTTGGCGACATCGCGCGAGCCGGTGGCCGTCTTGCGAAAGGCGGGGGAGAAAATAACGAACCTGACCAGACTGGCGAGCCCGTGGCGGCCGAGAAAGTCGCGGGCAAATTCGTAATCGGCGCGGTCGGAGACGACGAATTTGACCTCGTCGCGTGGCGTCAGCGCGGCGAGGTTCTCGAGGCAGAAAGACGCGCCCTCACCGGAGCCGGGGCACTTGACGTCCACGATCTTGACGACCGCGTGCGGCACGCAGGCCAGCGGGCGCTCGCCACTGGTTTCCAGCAGAACCTGAAAGCCCTCGGCCAGAAGCCGCTCCATCAGGGGCGCCACTTCCCTCTCCTGCAACAACGGCTCGCCGCCGGTAATCTCGACGAGCTCACCCGCAGCAGAGCCGGGCGGCGCGAGGCGGCGCACTTCGGAGATAACTTCGTCGGCAGACATGCGCCGGCCGCCCGCGAAGCTGTACTCGCTGTCGCACCAGGCGCAGCGCAGATTGCATCCGGTGAGGCGGACGAATATGCACGGCAGGCCCGCGAAGGAGCTTTCGCCCTGGATGGACCGGAATATTTCGGTGATCTGCATCAGGGTTGCGCGCTATTCGAAGTAGGTCGCGGTCGTGGTGTCGGTCTCCCACAGCTTCACGCGCTTGATCTGCACCCGGCCCTTGGTATGGGCCTTGAGGCGGCTCTTGAACTCGTCGTAAAAATACTTCGCCATGTTTTCCGCCGAGGGGTTCTGCTCGCGGAACGGCTCCAGATCGTTCAGGTACTTGTGATCCAGCAGCTCGATGATCTCGTTCATCACGATCTTCAGGTTGCGGAAATCAAAGAGCAGGCCGATGGAGTCGAGCTTCTCGCCCGCCAAGGTGATGCGGACCTTGTAGTTGTGACCGTGCACGTGCTCACACTTGCCGTGGTAGCCACGCAGGGCGTGCCCGGCGGCAAAAGTTTCGTCAACACTTACTTCAAACATCTGAATCCCCTTCGGCCGGAACCCGGTGACGCGGCGGTCACGGAGTAGCGGCGCAGATCTATTTTACAGAAATCGGGCGCCCGAGGCAGGGCGGGAGACGCAAACCACATCTGCTAAAGACGGCAGATGTGGGGCACCAGCAGCGTGGGCACTGAGACGATCCGGCGACTCAGGACCGGAAAAACTCCTCGACATCCTCGATGCCGCGTGCCCGGCGATAGGGCGGCAGGCTGTTGAAGAAGACCCGGCCGTAACGCTGCTTGAGTATGCGGTTGTCGAGCAGCACCAGCACGCCGCGATCGTTCAACGAGCGAATCAACCGGCCGAAGCCCTGCTTGAGCGCGATGACGGCCGCCGGCACCTGGTAATCGAAGAAGGCGTTGCCGCCCTCGGCGTTGATGGCGCGCACGCGCGCGGCGACCACCGGATCGTTGGGCACCGCGAACGGCAGGCGGTCGACGATAACGCAGCTGAGCTGCTCGCCCTGCACGTCCACCCCTTGCCAGAATGAGGCGGTGGCAAACAGAACGCAGTGCGGCGTGGAGCGAAAGTCCTCAAGCAGCACGTTTTTCGGCGCCTGCCCCTGCAGCAGCATGGGAAAGGGCAGCCGCGACAGCAGCCGGTCGTGCAGTTCGTGCATCTGGGCGTAGCTGGTGAAAAGACAGAAAGCACGGCCACGGCTCAAGGTCAGGACTTCACAGATCGTCTCGACCGCCTCGTCGGTGAACTGCGGCGTCCGCGGATCCGGCATATTGGCCGGAATGTACAGCAGCGCCTGGTTCTCGTAGTCGAAATGCGAGGGCACGACCAGTTCGCGCGCGTTTTGCACTCCGAGGCGGCGCTTGACGTAATCGAACCCGCCGCTCACCGAGAGCGTGGCCGAGGTGAGCACGGCGGTTTCAAGCGCTTCGAACAGCACGCTGTTGAGAATGCTCGAAACATCAATCGGCGTGGCCTGCAGGAAGACCATGCGGCTCGAGTTGAATTGCGCCGCCTCGCCGGGCTTGCGGCCACGGCGGGCCGGTTCGCCGCGCCGTTCGATCCAGTAAACGATGTTGCGCTCGTTGGATTCCATGGTGAACGACAGCGCAGCCATCAACTCGTCGGCGCGACGAACGTAGGCGTGAACCTCATCGGGCTTTTCGCGCAGCGCCGAAAGTTCAGCCTTGAGCCGCGAGAGCGCGGAGGTCAGGCCGGCATAGTGATCGCCGTTTTCTTCCAGAAACTCCTCGCGTCCGGCAAACTCGAAACGTCCCTGGCCGCGCGGGAGCAGCGAAAAGAAAAGATTGGAGCGCTCGCGCAAGCTGGCGCAGGCCGCGAGCAGGCGATGGTCGCCTATCTTCTGGAGGCGAACGGTGGCTTCCACGTCGCGCACCAGGTCTTCGACCCGCAGGTTGCCGATGGAGATGCCGAAGTAGCTGGTGGCTACGTCTTCCAGTTCGTGCGCTTCGTCAAAGATCACCGAACCTGCTGCCGGCAGGATGCCGGCGTCGGGCGCGCGCTCAGCTTCGCGCTTGATGGCCAGATCGGCAAAGAACAGGTGGTGGTTGACGATGATGATGTCGCATTCGGCGGCACGGCGGCGCATCTCGGTGATGAAGCAGCGGTCGAACTCGCTGCACTTCTGGCCGATGCAGGCTTCGCCGCGCGCATCGAGTTTGTCCCAGACGCGGCTGCTCTCGGGCAACTGGGCCAGTTCGGCGCGATCGCCGGTCTCCGTAACCTTTTCCCAGTCGAGGATCGAGCGGTACTGATCGACTTCATCGAGGCCGGTGAGGATCGGCTCGTTGGCCAGTTCGTAGAGCTTCTTGCGGCAGAGATAATTACCGCGGCCCTTCATGTAGCAGACACGCAGCTTCTGGTCGCCCTGGGGAAACAGTGCGGCCTCGAGGAAAGGGATATCCTTGTGGAACAGTTGCTCCTGCAAGGCCTTGGTCGCCGTGGAGATGATGACGCGCTTGCCGCTGCGCAGCACGGGGACGAGGTAGGCAAGCGTCTTTCCGGTACCGGTGCCGGCCTCGACGATCAGGTGGCGTTTCTCGGTCAGAGCCTGCTCGACGGCTTTCGCCATCTCCAACTGCCCGCGACGGTATTCGTAGGCCGGATGGGTGCGCGAGAGCAGGCCGCCGGGGCCAAAGAAGGCATGCAGCGAGTGCTCCAGCAGGGCTGGGCGGACGAACTGGGGAGTAGAAGACACTGGCCTCTCTATAATAGCTGTAGGCCGGAAAAATCCGGCCGTCGAACGAACGGAAGATAATGAGTTATAAGGATCGAACGGCCAACACGACCGCTGCGCTGCCCACGGTGGCCATCGTGGGGCGCCCGAACGTAGGTAAATCCACCCTATTCAACCGGATCATCCAGCGGCGCCGCGCCATTGTGGGCGACGAACCCGGGATCACCCGCGACCGCCTCTATGGCGAGGCCGAGTGGCTGGGACGCCGATTCCGGATCATCGATACCGGGGGCATCGTGCCGGACGACCCGGAGACGATTCCGGCCGAGATCTTCCGCCAGGCGCGCATCGCGCTCGAGGAGGCCGAAGCCGTCGTCATGGTGGTGGACGCCCGCACCGAACTGGCTTCCCCCGACATCGACCTGGCCCGCCTCCTGATGCGCACCGGAAAGCGGCTGTTCCTGGCCGTGAACAAGGTGGACACGCCCAAGCATGAGTCGCTGGTGGAGGACTTTCACCGACTGGGGATCCGCGATATCTTCCCCGTTTCCGCCGAGAGCGGCGACGGCGTGGCCGAGTTGCTCGAGGCGGTCATCGCCGTGCTGCCGTCCATAGCGGACTTTCCGGCGTCGGATTCCACGCTCGACGACGCACCCACCCCCGTGGACGGAGACGAAGCGCTTGAGCCGCCCGGCGACCGCAAGCGCGAGCCCGAGACGGGCGAAGTAAAAGTCGCCATCATTGGGCGGCCGAACGTCGGCAAGTCCACGCTGTTGAATGCGCTGACCGGAAGCGGGCGGGCGATTGTCTCTCCCGTCGCCGGCACCACGCGCGATGCCGTGGATGAACTGGTGGAGCGCGACGGACACAGTTACCGCTTCATCGATACGGCCGGCATCCGCCGCAAGGGCAAGACCCACCTGCTGGCCGAGAAGCTCTCGGTGATCATGGCCCGCAAACATCTGGAATCCGCCGACATTGCCCTGCTGCTGATCGATGCGACCGAGGGCGTCACGGCGCTCGACGCCACCATCGCCGGATACGCGCACGAGAGCGGACGTTCCGTCATCGTGGTGGTGAATAAGTGGGACCTTGTGACCCAGCGCGCGAGCGATGGCAGCGAGGCAAAGCCGTCGGGCCGGCGCGCCAACCAGAAGCACCCGATGGACCGCGAGGCTTATGAACTGCGGTTGCGGGACGAGCTGAAGTTCCTGAACTACGCGCCGGTGCTGTTCGTTTCCGCCAGCACGGGCCGCAACGTGGACAAGATTTACGGCAAGCTGGAAGAGGTGGCCCGGGAGCGGCGCAAGCGCGTCTCGACGGCAGAGATGAACCGCTTCCTGAAGTTGATCGACTTTGACCGGGCCCCAGTGCCAATGACTAAGCGGGTGAAGATTTATTACATGACGCAGGCGGCAAGTTCCCCGCCGACCTTCATCCTGTTTACCGACAGGCAGGTTAAGCTGCACTTTTCGTACCTGCGCTTTCTGGAGAACCAGATACGGCGGAGCTTTGGCTTTGTGGGCTCGCCGATCTGGATCAAGAACCGGGCCAGCAGCTAGGCCGATCAACGGGAATGCGCGGCATTGCCCGGCGACCCGCCAGCTTGAGCGGCAGGCGCGACGGGCATGCCCAGAGTCGGCAGGGTGATAGAATTAGCCCTGACTGCTGCCCCAATTCATCAGGTGTACACTGTGAAACTTATGCGATTTGATCGTCTATTGCGAATTTCGGCCGTTTTGAGCGTGGCGGCTGCGGCTGCCTGCGGAGCGCTGGCCGCCGACACCGTTGTCCAGGAGATCGTGGCCCGCGTCAACAGCCAGATCATCACCCGCTCGGACCTGCAGCGGTCACGCGAGCAGATGCGCACCGAGGCCCGGACCCAGGGCATCAGCCTGAGCGACCCGCGCGTGGCGGAGAACGACAAACACCTGCTGCGCGACCTGATCGACCAGCAGCTGCTGATGCAGAAGGGGCAGGAGCTTGGCATTACGGGCGACACCGACCTGGTGAAGCGCCTCGACGATATGCGCAAGGGCATGGGCCTGAGCAGCCTGGAGCAACTCGAGGAAGAAGCCAAGAAGCAGGGCGTGAGCTTTGAAGAGTTCAAGCAGAACCTGAGAAACAACATCGTCACGCAGCAGGTGATCCAGCGTGAGGTGGGCGGCAAGATGCAGATCTCGCCGCAGGAAGTACAGAAGTTCTACGAGGATCACAAGCAGGAACTGGCCCAACCCGAACAGGTTCGCCTGAGCGAGATACTGATCGCCCTCAGGCCGGGACCGGAGGCGGAATCATTGGCCGCCGCCGAGAAACTGGCCGCAGATGCTCTCGCCCAGATCAAGGGCGGCAAGTCATTTGAAGAAGTGGCCAAGGCGGTTTCCGGTGGGCCGACCGCCGAACAGGGCGGCGACCTCGGATATTTCAAGCACGGCGCGCTGGCCAAGGAACTGGAAGACCTCACCTTCGCCATGAAGACCGGCAATGTCAGCAATGTGATCCGCACCAAGCAGGGGTTCGTTCTGCTGAAGGTAACCGAGCATCAGGAAGCGGGCGTCCCTCCGCTCAAGCAGGTGGAACTGCAGGTGCAGGAGACCATTTACATGCAGCGGCTGCAGCCTGCGCTGCGCCTGTATCTGACCAAGCTGCGAGAAGATTCGTTCGTGGACGTAAAGACCGGGTATGTGGATTCGGGCGCGAGTCCGAACCAGACGCTGCCGGTAGCCGTCTCGGCCAACGAACCGGCCAAGGGCAAGGCACCGCCGAAGCACCGCCGGAGAATGGGAATTTTTCCCCGCTAATTCAGGCATACGGCGGCCGCCCGGCGGATTGTCCCGGGCGGCCGTTTTCTTTGTGCCGCAGCGCTGCTGAGGTGTGCTCGCGCGAGCGCGGAATACCAATTTCGCGGCCGACCAAATACAATCCTCTCACCCGGGCATTCCCCGGAACCGTCGCTTAATGGCTGAACGAAACGACCTTCCGCCCGCTACAGAGCCCGTGGAGCGCCCATCGCAGGCGCTTGGCGCCGCGCTTGGCGCCGCGCTTGGCGCCCGCGGCGGCGCCGCGGCCGCCATGGTGGCCACCGGCATCCTGCTGAGCCGCCTGGCGGGACTGGTGCGCGACCGGGTGTTTGCCCACTACTTTGGCAACACAGACGCCGCCGACGCCTTTCGTGCGGCCTTTCGCATACCGAATTTCCTGCAGAACCTCTTCGGCGAGGGCGTGCTGTCGGCATCGTTCATTCCCGTATACGCGCGACTGCGGGCCGAGGGAGAAGACGAGCAGGCAGCGGAGCTGGCTGAGACCATCTTTGCTCTGCTCTTTGTGGCTACGACGGTGCTGGTGGTGGCGGGCACTGCGGTCACTCCCTGGCTGATCGATGCGATTGCGCCGGGATTCCACGGCGCCAAGCGCGAGTTGACGATCCGGCTGGTGCGGATTCTCTTCCCCGGCGCGGGACTGCTGGTTTTCAGCGCCTGGTGCCTGGGAATCCTGAACAGCCATCGGCGCTTTCTGCTCTCCTACGCGGCTCCGGTCTTATGGAACCTGGCGCTGATTGCAGCCATGCTGTGGCGCGGCGGCAGCATGCGGGCCTTCTCGCTGGTAGAGGTTGTGGCCTGGGCTTCGGTGGTGGGCAGCGCCCTGCAATTTCTGGTGCAGTTGCCGACCGTGCTGCGCTTCCTGGGCAAGTTGCGCCTGCGCTGTCCAACCCCGCAGCGGCATGTGCGCACGGTGCTGAGGAATTTCGGCCCGATCTTTGTGGCGCGCGGCGTCGTGCAGATCAGCGCCTACGTGGACTCGCTGCTGGCCAGTTTTTTGCCGACCGGCGCGGTCGCCGCCCTTTCCTATGCGCAGACGCTGTATACGCTGCCGGTGAGCCTGTTCGGAATGGCGGTTTCGGCGGCGGAACTGCCGGCGATGTCGAGTGCGCTGGGGACAGCGGAAGAGATTGCGCACATGCTCCGCGCCCGGCTCGCGCGCGGGCTGGAGCAGATTTCATACTTCGTGGTGCCTTCGGCGGCTGCCTTCCTGATACTGGGCGACGTAGTGGTGGCCACGCTCTATCGCTCGGGTGTGTTTGGTGGACGCGACGTCACCTACGTTTGGGGCGTACTGGCCGGATCCAGCGTGGGGCTGCTGGCTTCGACCAGCGGACGCCTTTACTCGTCGGCTTTCTACGCTCTGCGCGACACGCGCACGCCGCTGAAGTTTGCCGCGTTGCGCGTGGCACTGACGGTGATCCTGGGTTTCCTGTTCGCGCTGCCGCTGCCGCCACTGCTCGGGCTGGACCGGAAGTGGGGCGTGGCCGGGCTGACGCTTTCGGCCGGCATCGCGGGGTGGATTGAGTTCGCTCTCTTGCGGCGCGCTTTGCAGAGGCGCATTGGCGCGGTTCCCTATTCGGCGGCACGCCTGCTGAAGCTGTGGCTGGCGGCGGTGATCGCGGGGGCGATTGGTTACGGGATTCATTTGCTCAGCCCGGCGCACCACCCGGTCGTAACCGGCGCCATCGTGCTCATTCCTTATGCCGCAATTTATTTTGGGCTGACGCAATTGATGGGAATCTCCACCGTGGCCGAAGTACTGCGAAGACTGCGGCGGCGCTGACACACTGCGGGTGAGGCACTATTCGCCGGCGACGGCAACCTGCGATAATCCAAGGGGATCAGCGAGACAAAGGAACAATGCTTAAAACACTGGAATGGACCGCCACCGGGGTGCGCTTGATCGATCAGACGAAGCTCCCTACCGAAGAGATTTATGTCAACTGCGCGGATTATGAAGCCGTCGCCGATGCGATACGGACCATGATCGTGCGCGGGGCACCCGCCATTGGCGTGGCGGCGGCCATGGGCATTGCCCTCGGAGCGCGCGATGCCAAGGCTGGGACGGCGAGCGGGTTGCGAGCGGAGTTCGAACACGTTTGCGGCGTCCTCACCGGCACGCGGCCGACGGCGGTGAACCTGTTCTGGGCTGCGCGGCGCATGCAGGCCCGGTTCGACGAGCTTAGCTCGGGGTCGGTCAGCGATATTAAGGCAGGTCTGATCGCCGAAGCGCAGCGCATGTATGACGAAGACATCGCGGCCAACGAGGCCATGGGCCGCCACGGCGCCCCGCTGATGCCGAATTCGGGCGGCGTGCTGACGCACTGCAACGCCGGCGCGCTGGCGACCTGCGGCTACGGAACGGCGCTCGGTGTGCTCCGCGCGGCCATCGCGGCCGGCAAGAAGATCAACGTTTACGCCGACGAAACGCGGCCCTTCCTGCAAGGCTCGCGGCTCACTGCCTGGGAGTTGATGAAGGACGGAATCCCCACAACCTTGATCTCCGACAACATGGCTGGGGCGATCATGAACCAGGGGAAGATCAAGGCTGTCGTGGTGGGAGCCGACCGCATTGCCGCCAACGGCGACACGGCCAATAAAATCGGTACCTATTCGGTGGCGATCCTGGCCCGCGAACACGGCATTCCGTTTTACGTGGCGGCGCCGTTCTCGACCGTCGATCTGGCTACCGCGACCGGCGATGAGATTCCGATCGAGCAGCGCAGCCCCCGCGAGGTCACCCATCTTGCGGGCAAGGCCATTGCGCCGGAGGGGGTACGGGTCGAGAATCCCGCGTTTGACGTCACCCCGGCGAAGTACATTACCGCCATCATCACGGAGCGCGGAGTAGCGCGGCCTGACTTCTCCTATTCACTGTTCACCTTGTCGGCAGGCAAGTAGGTTCCTATGTCGCGAAGACTTACGATCGCTATCGATGGTCCGGCAGGGGCGGGCAAGAGCACTATCGCCCAGCGGCTGGCACGGGAACTGGGTTATGTGAACCTTGAGACCGGCGCGATGTATCGCGCACTGGGACTGAAGGCAATTGAGCACAAGGTCGCCTTTGACTCCGAAGCCGACCTGATGGCACTCGCCGCGCACACGCGGATTGAGTTGGAGCCAACCGAGCAGAACAACCGCGTGCTGCTCGATGGACGCGACGTTTCCACGCGCATCCGGCAGGGCGACGTGAGCGACGCCGCCTCGCGCACTTCGGTGCACCCGCGCGTCAGGGTGTGGATGGTGGACCAGCAGCGGGCAATGGGCAAAGACGGCGGCGTGGTGATGGAGGGACGCGACATCGGCACGGCGGTCTTCCCGCACGCGGAGGTCAAAATCTTTCTGGAGGCCTCGCCTGAAGTGCGCGCCGTACGCCGCGTGGTGCAGGAGGGTGGCACCATCGAGGATCGCGAACGAATTGCCACGATTGCCGAAGAGATACGGCAGCGTGACCAGCGCGACCGCGGACGCGCCGCATCGCCGCTGATTGCGGCCCCGGATGCAGTCACGGTGGATTCCAGCACGCTCACCATCGATCAGGTGGTGGAGAGAATTCAGGAAGTCGTGCGCAGCCGGGAACAGGATATGAGTATTCCCGCACGGATGGAGTAGGACGGCGATGTCGGAAGGATTAAATGCGGGGCTCTGATGAGATCACTCTGCTTGGCGCCTCTACTAATTGATTCTGTTGAACCAGAGTCCAATTACCACTAAGAGGATGATGGTGAAGAGTAATTCAATGATCTGGAATCGCCAGTAGCGGTACCTGCAATCTCCGGAGCAGAAGAGCCTCCCGCGGGCTCCGGAAGTCTCGATGGAACCGATGCGCTTGCCGCAGCGA
>CAINCZ010000005.1 GCA_903847195.1 uncultured Acidobacteriota bacterium
AATGTATGGTCCGCCGCCTGACTGCAAGGGGAAAGTAGTTGGACGAAGGAGCAGTCTGCGCAAATGTATCCGGCCTCTGGTTGGAGATTATTCTCCGGGCCACGATGATGATCCGCGCGTGCCGGTCCTGATAAATCCCTCGGTCACGAAAGACCTTTTTACGACGCAGGTTTTCCGGCACGCCGTTTGACTGTTCTGTCGTCCTGTTCCTCTCCTCAGTAGACCCGGTGGGATAACTTCAGTAGTCGTAGCGGCGGTGGGAAAGTGGGAACCGCGCCAGCGGTTTCCAAGCCGCAGGCGTCTTTTCCACGGCCGTGCTTATGCCTTCGCCAGTGCCGGGTGGCGGTAGTCTTCGCCCGAAACAGCACCGCCCAGGCGATGCGCGCCAGTTTGTTCGCCACGGCCACGATGACTTTGCACGGCGTGGCACGAGTCGAGAGTTGCTGCACCCACTGCCCCAGCCCGCCCGTGTCGTGGCGCACGCGAAATACCACGGCCCGCGCGCCGTGAATGAACATGCGCCGCAGGTAGAGATTGCCGCGTTTGCTGATGCCCAGCAGACGGGTCTTGCCGCCGGTCGAGTGTTGTCGCGGCACCAGTCCCAGCCAGGCGGCAAACTCGCGGCCCTTGCGAAACGCCGCGCCATTGCCTATGGCCGCAATCGTCGCCGTGGCCACCAGCGGCCCCACTCCGGGGATCTCGCGCAAACGCCGGCAGGCGTCGTCGTTCTCGCAGATGCGTTCGACCTCTTCGGCAGCGACTTCGATGTCGCGCTCCAACTGCTTCCACTCAACCCAGAGCCGGTCGAGCAGAATCCGCAGGCGCGGAGTCAGGGCGTTGTCGGCGTCTTCCAGCAAGCTCGCCATCTGGTTGCGCAACTGCACCGGGCCGCGGCCGAAGGTGATGCCGCGCTCCAGCAGGAAGCCGCGAATCTGGTTGATGACCGCCGTGCGCCGCTGCACCAGTCGGTCGCGCACCCGGTGCAGGGCCTGCAGGTCGAGTTGGTCGTCGGTCTTGATGGGCACGAAGCGCATGTTCTGGCGCGCCACGGCTTCGGCGATGGCTTCGGCGTCGAGGAAGTCGTTCTTGTTGGACTTTACGAACGGCTTCACGAACTGCGCGGGAATCAGCCGGGCATCGTGGCCTTGGCGGCGCAATGTAGCCCCAAGAAAATGCGCCCCCGAACAGGCTTCCATGCCAATGAGAGAGTGCTGCAGGTTGGCCGTGTAGGCCAGCAGCTGCGGGCGAGAGAACTTTTTGCGGATCACCACCTGGCCACGCTCATCCAGCGCCACCAGATGAAAGGTCGTCTTCCCCAGATCAATACCGACGGAAGCGATATGCATAAGATGATCCTCCGGTGTAAACTGCTGCTCGATCATCCCACTGCGGGCCGATCAAGGCGGCGGACCATCTCATTAATCCCCATATCGCTAATCATGCGGCTGCGGCTCCGGCTCCCGGGGGATGATCCACCGAAGGTGTGTTTCCATCAATTGAGAATCGGAGAAACATAAAGAGAGGGCGCGTCTGTGGCAGAGGCCAAAAAGCTCCATGCTATCGATGATCGCAGTTTGCTGGACAAGGCCGTCGTCCTGTCGCTGAACAACGCCCACGCAAAGGAAACGTCCTCGCTCGAAGACGCCAGTCTTTCAAAACTGCTCGAGATGTCTTTTTACGCACGGGGCATTGACCGTGGCGCGACTGGGTTCTTGATCGCCCTCGATCAGAATGCTCCCTATTGGAGTCCGAACTTCGGTTGGTTCAAGAAGTCTCGCGAGTCGTTCGTCTACATTGATCGCATCATTGTCGCGGCTTCAGCCCGAGGCCACGGCGTTGCCAGGACCCTGTACGCCGACCTTTTTATTGCGGCAAAAGTAGCTGGGCATGATCGCGTGGTCTGTGAGGTAAATATCGATCCCCCAAACCCTGCGTCGGAAGCATTTCATTTAGCAATGGGCTTCAAGGAAGTCGGGCAAGCCGTCATCTACGGTGGAACAAAGACTGTACGCTACCTCGAAAGGGCAATTCGTTAGCCAATGTATTTGCATCGCGACAAACCAATCTAGCCGACGAACGAACAATTGATGATTGTCGGAAAATCCCCTAATGAGATGGTCCGCCGTCCGGATCAGCCCCGACGTGGGATGATCTTCGGGCAGCACACTTACGGAGGATCATCCCATGAATATCGCGTCCATTGGCATCGATCTGGGTAAGACCACCTTTCATCTCATTGCTCTCGACGACAGCGGGAAAGCGGTCATCCGCAAGAAATTCTCCCGTAACCAACTGCTGGTGTTCACCGCGAATCTGCCACACTCACTCATCGGCATGGAAGCCTGTGGGGGCGCGCATTTTCTGGGGAAGGCACTGCGTGAGCAAGGCCCCGACGTGCGCTTGATCCCCGGCCAACTCGTCAAGCCATTCGTGAAGTCGAACAAGAACGACTACATCGATGCCGAGGCGATTGCCGAAGCCGTAGCGCGATAGAACATGCGGTTCGTGCCGCTCAAGACCGACGACCAGCTCGATCTGCAGGCGCTGCATCGAGTGCGCGAGCGGCTGGTCGGGCGGCGCACGGCGGTCATCAACCAGATTCGCGGCTTCCTGTTGGAGCGCGGCATCATCTTCGCCAAGGGACCGGCCAGCTTGCGCAACCAGCTACCGTCCGTGCTGGAAGATGCCGAACTGAACCTGACGCCCCGTCTGCGCAGCCTGCTTCACCATCTCTGGCAGGAATGGAAGCAGCTGGACGCGGAGATCGAAACGATCAGTGAAGAGATCGATACGATTGGGCTGAACGATGCCGCCTGTCGGCGGCTACGAGAAATTCCCGGCGTGGGGCCGCTGGTTTCGACGGCCACCATCGCGGCGATTGGCAACGGAGCTGCTTTCCGCAAGGGGCGCGAGTTTGCGGCTTGGCTGGGAGTAGTGCCACGGCAGCACTCAACCGGCGGCAGGACGAAACTGTACGGGGTGAGCAAACGCGGCAGCGGCTATCTGCGCCGCATGTTCGTCCACGGAGCGCGGGCCGTGCTGTTGCGGGTGAAATACGATACCGGCGGACTGGGGCAATGGGCGCAGCAACTCGCCGCCCGAGCCCCGCGCAACAAAGTGGTGGTGGCGATGGCCAACAAACTGGCACGGATTGTCTGGGCGGTGCTGGCCAAGGGCGAACCGTATCGGCACCCGGCCAAGCGGGCTGTCAGCGCCTGAAGAACGGCCGTGGAAAAGCCGGCGCTGACGCGCCTTGGAAATCGCTCGGCGATTTCCACTTTCCCACTGCCGCTACGACTATGATTTCTACCCGAGTCTGCGAAGGAGAGAACCAGGACGAAAGAACAGTCAAACGGCGTGCCGGAAAACCTGCGGTGTAATGAGGTCATTCCTGGCCGTTCCCCTTATAACGGACCGGCACGCGCGGATCATCATCGAGTGCCCGGAGATGCGTCTCCACTTAGAGGCCGTATACATTTGCGCAGACTGTCCTTTCGATCGACAATTCTCCTTGCAGTCAGACGGCGGACCATACAGTTACACTAACCACTCAACCGAGAATCACTTTTCCCCGATTCCCCAATTCGCGTTACAATCTGCGGCACCAATTCCCGCTATCCCGAGGAGACCAACGGTGAAGCAAATCGACGTAGGCAGCCTGCGCACCAAGATCGCCCCGCAGCATTACGAAGTCTTTGGCCGCGAAATCTGGGGACCCGACTCCGGCGGCAAGAACGTCGCCGTGGCGCTCAACTTCATGCTGGCCCATGGCGGCGCCGAGATGCACACGCATCAGCACTCCGAGCACATCTTCTACGTGCTCTCCGGCGAACTCAAAGTCTTTGACGGCAAGGAAACGCTGATCGTCACGGCCGGTCAGGGATTAGTCATCGGCGCCAACGAACCGCACCAGGTGACCGGCACGGGCCGCATGGATTGCCAGTACATGGTCGTCACCAGCCCACCGCCCAACTGGACGGCGAAGTAGGCGGAACTGGGGTTCGATCCCAGGTTCGGGTGCGCGGACTTTGGCGTGAGTAGGTGAGTATGGGGAAACCCCGGGTTAGCGGCCGTGAACCTGGGGCACCTGGCCACAAGGCTTCTATGTCCGCTCACCGGGAGAGCGTCTGCTCATGCCCGCTGCCCGTTGACAACCTTAACCGAATGTATATATTACTTCGTGTTCACCAGGCCTCAGCCCAGGTCGGCCCCAGTTCAGGTCTGAAAATAGTTTGGTAGCGCCTTTCGCTACACGATTGCTCGGGGTGACCAAATGCGCAAGAAAAGGTTCCGACCGTCTGGACTCAGAACGTTGGCCTTGGTGCTGGCCCTCTGTGCCGTTGCGGCTTCGCCTTTCCTGACGCCGGCCTATGCCAAGAACGGCAGCGACAAGGACTCCCGCGTTTACAACCATTCGTTCGACGAGGTTTTCCAGGCCGCCCAGGATGCTATGGAACGGATGGGCTTGTCCGTGACCGCCAAGGACAAGGCAAGGGGAACGATCAACAGCGCGGGGGATTACCTGACGCAGTGTGGTGCTGGTCCCTGCAAGGTGAAGATGAGCCTTGAAGTGCTGGTTGAAACTGTCAGTCCCAGGCCCCAGACGCGGCTCACGATCAACTACAAGCGCAAGACGATGATCACGGGGGCGGGAACCAGCGGGTACTTCAAGAGCGCCTATTTGAGCGAACTGCAAAAGGTGCTGGCCACGTATAAGTGAACCAGAACTGTTTCACCTGACCAGGAGCGGCTGCCAACCCGGCCGAGTTGGCAGTGCGTCAAGGAGGTCGGTATGCCCGTTTCCCGCAGCCCGGAGCGGAATCGCGTACGCTGCCTTCCGCTCGTGTTCGTCCTTGCTGCTTCCTGCCTATTTTGCGCATCTCCCTCCTCTGGACAAAGCCAGGCGACTCTGAAGCGCGCCGTCTCCGTTCTTTCCGAGCCGCCGGGAGCGGCCATATGGACGCGGGAAGGCTCACAAACTAACTGCACCGGCCTTACCACGCCCGGCATTCTGGAACTGAGTTTCCATGGCGAAAATGATGTCAAGCGGATCTGGTTGCGTCGTCTCGGCTTCGCGGATCGGAGGATTGACGTTCGCGTTACTGACGCTCGCGTCAACGCCACCCTCACCCGCCCCGAGACCTGGTTCCCTGTGGCCGCCGATCACGACCTTGAACTCGCCACGCTGAACGCCTCGCTCAAAAAGAGGTTCCAGGAGGCGGACCTCGCCGCCGCTTCAACTGCGCTCGGCTGCGCGCGCTTCGAGTTCAGCAGTGCCCGCGTGATCCGCGAAGAAATCACCGGTAGGCCCGGATTGGTTGCAGTAATCAGGCTCGACCCGTCTTTCGGAGGCCAGTCGTTCCGCTTCGTCGCTCGGGTCCGCGACCGCGATGAGCGGCGGACGAAAATGGCCCAGGCCGCGCTTGAGGATGGCATTGCCGAACTCTTCGTCTGGCTCCGTCGCGAGACCGCAGCCGCCAGGCTGGAATCGCTCACGGTTCTCTGCTCCTACTCGACGACCGAGTCTTATCTGGACACAGAAACCGGGTATGCCACCTACAGAGAAATCCATCCTCAGTCGAAGTACGAGGGCGGCGAGAGGAAGCAGGTCTACGATTCCACTCCGGTGAGGCGCGACACCAGGCGCACGGTGGTCAAAGACCGAGTGGCCGAGTCGGTGCTCACGTTCATCGTTCCCACCGCCGCCTTGCCCGAAAGACCGGATAAGAAAACCGTCACCGACGCCGTCCTGCATGTGGGCAGGATCATCATTCCTGAATGAGCGGGCCAGCCGCGCCCGAGTCTCGGTTGTAACGATTCTCCTTGCCTTTGTTCCTGTTAGACATTTGAATAGTCCGCAACTGGGGAACCCTGTTGGAGGACAACATGGCAACAGCTGAACGAGTGGTGCGCACTTCGTGCCGGGGATGCCACGGCATCTGCCAGGTGCTGGTGCATCTGGACGCAGCGGGTCGGGTGGTGCGGGTGACGGGCGATCCCGACAGTCCCGCCAGCCGCGGCTATGTCTGTGCGAAGGCGCGGGCTGCGCCCGAGCAGCTGTATCATCCCGACCGCATCACGCGGCCCATGCGGCGCACCGGGGCGCGCGGGGCAGGGCAGTGGAAGGCCATCAGCTGGGACGAGGCGCTCGGCGAGATGGCCGAAGTGTTTGCGCGCGTCAAGCGCGAGTCCGGCCCTGAATACGTGGCGTTGTGCCAGGGGACCGGGCGGCCCTACACGGAGTTCACCGGGCGGTTCATCCACGCCTTTGGCTCGCCCCACTACGTCGGCCCGGGACACAACTGCTTCCTGCCGCGCAACATTGCTGCCGCCATCACCCTGGGCTGGTTTCCGCAGCCCGATATTTACGGTCACGGCGGCGCCATGCCTGCCTGCGTCCTGCAGATCGGCGAGAACCTGCCCGACAACGGCGGCGGCGACGGCTACTGCGGCGGCATGGTGAAGCGCGCCATGCGCGCGGCCCAGCAGGTGATCGTCGTCGATCCGCGGCGCACCGACAGCGCGGCCAAGGCCGACCTGCACCTGCAACTGCGCCCCGGCACCGACTGTGCCCTGGTGCTGGCCATGCTGCACGTCATCATTGGCGAGCAGCTCTACGACAAGGATTTCGTCGAACGCCAATGCGCGGGATTCCCTGAGCTGGCCGCGCACGTGCAGCCGTTTTCTCCCGAGTGGGCGGCGCCGATTACGCAGGTTCCGGCCGAGACCGTGCGCGCCGCCGCGCGCGCCTTTGCCACGGCGCGGCCGGCCTGCGTGCTCTGGGGCAACGGCATCGACATGAGCGTCAATGCGTTCCAGACCGCACGGGCTCTGCTGCTTTTGATGGCCGTCACCGGCAATCTCGACGTGCCCGGCGGCATGGTGCAGTGGGTGCCGCCCGCCGACCTTCGCGTGAAGTCGCCCTTCGTGGACCGCGGCATCATCGGCGAGCAGTTCCTGACGCCCGAGCAGAAGGCGAAGATGATCGGCGGCCGGCGCTTTCCGTTCGGTCCCGGCTGCCATCAGCCGACCTTCTGGGAGGCGTGCGCGAGCGGCGAGCCTTATCGGCCCCGCGCGGTGTGGCTGGTGGGGACCAACCCCATGGTGACCGCCACGCGCGGCGACCTGATTGAGCAGGCCTTGCGCGAGAAGATCGAGTTCACCGTCGTCTCCGATTTTTTCTTCACTCCCGCCGCCGAACTGGCCGATCTCGTGCTGCCTCCCGCACACTGGCTCGAGCAGGACGACGTGGTGTACTTCCACAAGATCTGGTGCGTGCAGGCGCGGCGCAAGCTGGCACAGGTGGGCGAGGCGCGCGACGACCGCGCGGTGATCCTGGAGATGGCGCATCGTCTTGGATTGAACGACGCCTTCCCGTGGGCCGACTGGCCGAGCTATCTCGCCTGGATCCTGGAGCCTTCAGGAATGTCGTTCGAGCAGTTTGCCGAGAAGGGAACTCACTGGAGCAAGATGGAGTTCCGCAAGTTCGAGCAGCAGGGATTCCGCACTCCGAGCCATAAAGTCGAACTGGTCAGCTCGATCATGGACCACTGCGGGCGGCCCGGCCTGCCGGTCTACGTGGAGCCGCCGGTTTCTCCGATCTCGACCCCCGACCTCGCCGCCGAATATCCGCTGGTGCTGATGACCGGCTGCAAAATCTTGCCGTTCTTCCACTCCGCCGGGCGGCAGATTCCGTCGCTGCGCCAGCTGCATCCCGAGGCGCGGGTCGATTTGCATCCGGCAACTGCCGCGCGTCTGGGGCTTGCCGATGGCGACCCTGCGTGGGTCAAGACGCCCGACGGCAAGGCCCGCTTCACGGTCCACGTGGATGACCGACTGGCCGTCGATGTGGCCCACGCCGAGCATGCCTGGTGGTATCCGGAGGCGAAGGGACCCGACCATGAATGGCGGCGCAGCGCGGCCAACATGTTGTTCGGGCACCAGCATTTCGATCCTGATTCGGGAGCCGAGGCTCTGCGCGGGACTTTGTGCCGCGCCTGCCGGGCGTGAGCGGCTATTGCAGCTTCTGCAGGGCTGACCGGGCGGGTTCGTAGCGGGCGGCCAGTGCCAGGGCGGCACGATAGGCGCTGATGGCGCCCTGCCGGTCGCCCTTCTTCTCCAGCACTTTTCCGAGCACGTAGTGCGCCTTGAACACGGGCGCGCCTTCAATGTGAATCGGGCCGGAAATATAGCTGCGCAACATGGTGACGGCGGTGTCCAGGTTGCGGTTGTTACCCAGTAGAATCTGGGCACAATCCACCAGCTCGCCGGGGCGCTGCGTGCGCACGACGGCGCGCTGCGCCTCCTGGATCGCGTTATCCATATCCTCCAGCCGGCTGCGGCGGCTGTAGAAGCCGGCGAGCGAAACCAAGAGGTCGGGCGAGCCTCCGCTGGCCTGCACGGCGGCGCGGTATTCCTGCTCCGCCTGCGAGAAGTTCTTGTCGGATTCGGCGATCTTGGCGCGAACCCAGTGGCCATAGCCCGGCTTGCCGATGCTGTCGAGAGCGTCGGCCTGGGCGCGCGCCTTGTCCTTGCCGCCGCCCAGCATGGAAGGCGCCTGAATGTAGAACTCAGCCAGGTCGGCGCGTGCGTCGTGGTTGTTGCCGTTCAGTTCGACGGCGCGCTCGAATTCGGCGCGGCTCTTCTTGGCCAGCGAAACCGCCGAGATCCAGCTGGCGTGGCCCGCCTTTTCTCCGTAGGCGCGTCCAAGGTAGAGGTGGTATTCGCTGCTGTTGGGAGCAAGTGCCGTCGCCTTCACGCCGGCGTTGATGGCTTCATCCCACTGCCCGAGGGCATAGTGGGCGCGCAGTAGCAGGCCGTAAGCTTCGGCATCGTTGGGGCTGCTCTGCACGCGGCCGCGCAGGTACTGGATCGCCTCGTCCACCCGGCCTGCCACCAGCAACTCGGCGGCCGAAGGGCCAGCCGCCAGTGCCGGGCACAGCAGCAACAGGACCAGCAGCGAAGTTACGAACAGGCGCTTTATCGACCGCTTCGGCATCTTCAACTATTGACTCGCGGGGCGGACCTGCATGCCTTCTTCCAGCGTCTTGCCGTCCGCGCTGTTCAGGGCGACCTGGACGTTTTCGTCCAGCCCGCTGACGATCTGGATGCGGGTAAGGTTCGAGAGTCCGGCCTGCACATTGCGCCGCTTCAGGACGCCGTTTTCGATCTGGTAGACGAAATTCTGTCCGGCGACCTGGCGTACGGCCTCACGCGGCACGGTCAGCCCGTTGGTCGCCTGGGCGGTGATGATGTTCACGCTGACGTTGACGTTGGGGATCAGCTTCATGTCCCCGTTGTCCACCGCGCAGGTGACTTCGCCGACGTTGCGCGAACCGAGGGCCACGATCGAGGTCGGCAGGTTAGAGAGCGTCCCTTTCCAGACACGGCCGGGAAAAGCGTCCCAGGTAACTTCGACGGGCTGGCCCTTTTGCAGGCGGCCGATGTCGGGTTCGTCCACATAGGCGCGGACCCGCACCGTCTTGAGATCGGCAACCTGCACCAGCAGGTCGCCGGCGCTTACATACTGTCCCTCTCGGAGCGGCAGGGAATATACCGTGCCCGCGCGCGGGGAGCGAATTTCGGAATGCGCCAGCAGGTTGCGGGCGGCATCGAGGGCGGCCTGCGCCTGTCCGGCCAGCGCCTCGGTGCGCTGGACCTCGGGCGGCGAGTAGCGGCCCGTCTCGCGCTTGCGCGCAAATTGCAAATCGGCCTGCGCCGACTGCAAGCGGCTTTCCGCACTTTGCACTTCACCCGCCGAGGCCGCGCCCTGGCTCTGCAAACGGCGCAGCGCCTGCAGGCTGCGTTCGGACACCTTCACCAGGGCTTCCGCCTTGGCGATTTGCGATTCGGTGGTGAGCACCTCTTCGCGCGTACCTCCGCTGCGAACTGCGCTGACGTCGGCTTCGGCGGCGCGCAACTGGGCCTGCGCCTTGGCTGCCAGCGCGCGCGCGTCGGCGTTGTCGAGCTGGAGGAGCAACTGGCCCGGCTTAACCTGGTCGCCCGCAGCGGCCAGGATGCGCGTGACCGTGGTGCCGCCGGGCGCGTGAGCCTCAAAGCCGTTCAGGCCTTCAATCTTTCCGTTGGTGGAGATCGTGCCGCGAATCTCGGTGCGCTGGGCCTTCGCCGTACCCACGGCGATATCCCTACGCCCCAGCGAGATGAAAGCCGCGAGCACAATGACGGCCACAACCACGATGGCGATCAGCCATGTGCGGCCGTGCTTGCCGAACTTCGAGTTATTAAGTGCGTTGGCTGCCATAATTGGTTATTGGCAGTATAGCCGCTCCACCCGGAAACAGGCCATGCCGCCCCGCAACGTGCAGTAACCCGGCCCGCCCGCCCGCGTTGCGCAAATCCGGCAAGAGGCCCGACCAATATCGCCCGAACAGGGAAGTTCGATGGCAGGAGGAGCTGCGGCGGTCTGTTTTCCCGGGTCTGCTTTCCCGGATCTGCGGAAAGGGCGAAATACGCATCTTCACCGCCTGCCGAGACATCCAATTAAAGATAAGTGCGAAAAGCAAGCCTGCGACCGGGAGCCGAGCCGTATGCCCGAACGACGCATCAGTGCAGCGCAGATACTGAGGAGCGCGTGGCTGGACGTGATGGACAACCACACCCTGACGCTTGCTGCCGGCTTGTCTTACTACTTTGTGCTCTCGCTGTTTCCGCTGCTGATCCTCGCCGCTTCGCTGCTGCCTTATTTGCCGGTGCCGAACCTGTTTGACGCCATCATGGCGAGCCTGGCGCATGTGGTTCCTGCCGAAAGCATGAGTTTGATGCAGCAGGTGGTGGCAACCGTTGTTCGCCCGCATGGCGCGCTGCTCACGGTTGGCCTGCTGGGCACGATCTGGGCGGCGTCCAGCGGATTTGCCGCGCTGATTGAAGCCCTTAACGTTGCCTACAAGGTTCCCGAGACGCGCCCCATCTGGCAGACTCGCCTGCTCGCCATTGGCCTGATGTTCGTCATTGGCGCCCTGCTGGCCGTCGCCGCCACGCTGATGCTCTTGGGGCCGAAGATTGCATTGTGGATTGCCGGCGCCACCGGGGCGTCCGCGATTGTGCAGGTCTGGTCCTGGCTGAGTTGGGGATTGGCGCTGGCGTTTACCGTGCTCGGCGTGGAACTGCTTTTCTTATGGGGCCCGAACGTGAAGCAGCGTCTTTCCTCGACCCTGCCGGGTGCAGTGATCGGGGTAGCGTTCTTCATGGTGAGTTCCTACGGTCTTTCATTGTACTTCAGGCACTTTGCCAACTTCAACAAGACCTATGGAACGCTAGGCGCCGCCCTGGCTCTCATGGTGTGGCTCAACTACAGCTGGTTCGCCATCCTGCTCGGGGCTGGCATCAACGCCGAACTCGAGAAGGCGCAGAGCGGCGGCACGCTGGAACTGAAGGCCAAGCCTCCGGCGGCCAAACCGGATTCGCCATGGGAAGAGCATCCGGCGGCATGATCCCCGTAACGGCGCTTCTGGCCCGCAGCACCGGATTGTTACAATGAGCCATGGCCAAAAGCACTCCGCGTTATACTCCCGAGCACGCCGCCGCCGGACTGGATACGAAGTTTCCCGACATCGAGACCTGGCCCAATCAGTTCCCGGGCTACGAGATCGAAATCGACGACCCTGAGTTTACCTCGGTCTGTCCCAAGACCGGCCTGCCTGACTTCGGCCAGCTCATCATCCGCTACATGCCGAACAAGAAGTGCATGGAGTTGAAGTCGCTGAAGGAGTATCTGTTCACCTACCGCAACCTGGGCATCTTCCAGGAAAACGTGGTGAATCGTGTGCTGGAAGACGTGGTCCGCGCCACCAAGCCGGTATGGGCGGTGGTGAAAGGCGACTTCCGCCCGCGCGGCGGAATCAGCACCATCGTGGAAGCCCGCTGGCCGCGGCCGAAGAGCTGATCCAGCGCAAGCCGGGAACGGATGGGAACCGTGGCGGGACAGACTCATGCCGGGGCGCGATGGACGCTGTTCGTGCTGGCCGCGCTCAACTTCCTGAACTACATCGACCGCTCCATCCTGTTTGCCGTGCAGCCGCTCATCCAGCATGAGTTCGGGCTGCGCGACCTGGAAACCGGCTACATCACCACCGCGTTTATCGTTTGCTACATGGTGGCGGCCCCGCCGCTGGGCTACCTGTCGGACCGCTGGAAGCGGCGTCCGGTCATCGTCGCGGGAGCCATTGTCTGGAGCGTTGCCACGCTGCTGACCGCCGTGACGAACGATTACCACACGCTGCTCTTCCGGCATTGCGTGGTGGGCATCGGTGAAGCCAGCTTCGTGGCCGCCGCGCCCAGCCTTATCGCCGATCTGTTTCCCGAAGAAAAGCGCGGACGCATGCTCGCCATCTTTTTCATGGGCATCCCGACCGGCACGGCCCTAGGGTACGTGATCGGCGCGGCGCTGGGCCACAGCTACGGGTGGCGGATGCCGTTCTACCTGGTGGCGGCTCCGGGTGTCCTGCTGGCCCTGCTGCTGCTGCTGCGCTTCAAGGAGCCGGTTCGAGCGGCGCAAGCACCGTCCCAGGCGCACTCCTTGTCGGCGGTCCTAGGATTGGGCCGCAACCCCGCCTTCCTCACCGCCACGTTCGGCATGGCGATGATGACCTTTGCGCTCGGCGGACTGCAGGTCTGGATGCCGACCTTCCTGGTGCGCGTTCGCGGTATGCACCTGCTCAACGCCAACCTGTTCTTCGCCGCCATCACCGTCGTGAACGGCGTGGCCGCTACCCTCGCCGGTGGCTGGCTGGCCGACCGCATGCTCCGGCGCCGCCGCGACGCTTATTACTATGTTTCAGGCATTACCTTGTTGCTCTCGGCGCCGCTGTTGATCGGGGCCATTTATCTTGGCCGTCCTCTGCTGTTCCCGCTGTGCTTTCTGACCGAGTTCATGCTGCTGCTCAACACGGGGCCGCTCAACGCGGCGGTAATTGGCGCCGTACCTGCCGGCATTCGCGCCTCGGCGGTCGCCATCAATGTGCTGATCATCCATGTGCTGGGCGATGCGCTCTCGCCGACCGTGCTGGGCTATCTCTCGGACCGGACCGGGTCGTTGCAGACGGCGTTCCTGGCGGCGGTGGCGGCGGTACTCGTGTCGGCAGTGATTCTGCTGTGCGCGCGGCGCTTGACGCCGTCGCTCCAGACGCCGCCGGCAGCGGACGGAAAAGCTATGCCGGGGAATTTCCACTGAACTAGGGTGCGCTTTCGGAAGGAGTGGTGGTCGTGGTTCTGGTGCTCTTGGATTTCTGGGTGCTCATCTTGCCGGGGCTGTAGTTGCCGTGCCGCGATGCGTCGAAGTTCTTCGGCAGTGCCGGTATGCGGGCTGCCTCGCCGCGCAGCTGACGTAACTCCTTCAACACAATCTCTGCCCGTCCGCTATAGTGCTGGACCTTGCCCTGCACCTCGATTTCCCTGCCCTGCAGTTCGCGCACGTCGCCCACGTTGCGCAGCGAAGCCGCCGGCACATAAACGGTAAAGGGGCAGGCGCGGTAGTCTTCGCAGAAGTCGAGATGGAAGCTGCCGTTGCGGGTGGGGGACGCCTTCACGACCTTGCCCCGCACGCAAGCGGTGGTGCCAACCGCCTGGGAGGCTTTTTCGATGGGAATACACTCGGCGCCTGCCAGTACTGCGGCAAGCAGCGTCATGGCTGCGACCAGCAGAGGCCGCGCGTAGTTCATCGGGCGCTCCGAGAAGAAACGCTCCCTCCCGGCGAACGCCCGCCGGAGCGGGCGTCCACTGGAAGAACAGCGATATAACTGTTAACGCTTGCTGGCGAAGGCCGCCAGCGCGGTCGGTTCGTCGTCCTTGATATCGAATACGGTATAAAGCTTCGTGATCTGCAGTAGATCGTGAACTTTCTTGGTGAGGTTGAGCAGCTTCAGCTCTCCGCCCTGGTTGCGCACGCTGGTGTAGGCGCTCACCAGCTCACCGATGCCTGAGCTGTCGATGTAGTTCACCTCTCCCAGGTTGAGCAGGATATGTTTTTCACCCTTGGTCAGCAGGTCGCGTATGCAGTCGCGCAGAACCACACTGCCTTCACCGAGGGTGATGCGTCCGCTCAGGTCCAGCACTGAAATTCCGTTCACCTGACGCGAAGTTGCTTTCATCATGAGGTTTCCTTCTCCTTGTGGTCGGCGGCCGCGCCGCGGACGCGCTTGATTAAAGTAATCTCTGTTCCCGGATGCAGATCGCGGAAATGCACCTCGTCCATGAAAGATCGGATGAGGAAGATACCGCGGCCCGACGGCTTCAGAAGGTTCTCCGGAGCCAGCGGATCGGGCAGCGCCGAGCCGTTGAATCCCTTCCCCTCATCGCGGACCACCACCTGCAAGATTGCCGGGCCATGCTCGAAAATCACAAAAACTCGCTTATTCGGATCCTGACGGTTGCCGTGCGAGACGGCGTTAATCGTGGCTTCACGTACGGCCATGGCGATCGACTGGATCTGGTCATCGTCGAAACCGGCGGCAGCGGCGTATTTCACCGCCATCGCCTCGGCCTGGTTCACGCTCTCCAGACTGGATTCGAAGGTGTAAGAGACCTGGTTCGTCGCCATGTTCACGTCAAGTCGTACCGCGGTCCTGCTGTCTTGCCCGCTCCAATGCCATCTGGCTTGGAAGCGGTAGTTTGCCCGTTTCTCACGAACAAAGTCAAACGAGGCTGCTCCGGGAATACTTTCCGGAATGCATACTATACAGATGCCCGCGAAACACTTCCGGGTTTAGATATGTGTGTTGTATGCTGGCCCCAATGTCGCAAACGATCGCATTGACGGAACTTCTGGGATCGCCGGTCTACGATTCCGGCAGGGCTCTGGCGGGCAAGGTGCGCGAAGTGGCGCTCTGCCCGGCCGACGATGCGGTGCGGGTGGCGGCGCTGCTGGTGCGCACTAAATCCGGGGATCGGGTTCTGCCCCACGCTGCCATCACCAGTGTTAACGGCTCCGTGCAGGCTGCGACGGCCCCGGCGGATTGGCCGCTTTTTACCAGCGGCGAGGGGTTTCTGTTGCTCGGGCGCGACCTGCTGGACCAGCAGGTGATCGACGTACACGGGCGCAAACTCGTCCGGGTCAATGACATTGACCTGGTGCAGGAGCAGGCGGATGGCTGCGTTGCCTTGCGCGTCGGCACGGTTGACGTTGGCGCCCGCGGCGCGGTTCGCCGGCTGCTCAAGGGAGTCGTCCCGGCCAGCGTGCTGCGCAAGCTGTTACAGCGCCTGCCCGAGCACGCTATTCCCTGGAATTTTGTCGACCTGATCGAAACCGACCCGGCGCGGCGCGTCAAGCTGAAGATTTCGCACGAACGCCTGGCCAAGCTGCATCCGGCCGATATCGCCGACATCGTTGAAGAACTGACTCCCGCCGAGCGCGAAGCCGTCTTTGAGACGCTCGACGAACAGGTGGCAGCCGAGGCGCTGGAAGAAGTCGATCCCAAGGTGCAGCAGTCCATCATCCGCTCGCTCGACTCCGACCGCGCGGCCGACATCGTGGAGGAGATGGACCCGGACGCGGCGGCCGACCTGCTCGGCGATCTACCGCCGGAAGACTCGGAAGAAATTCTCGAGGAGATGGAGCCGGAAGAACGCGCCGACGTCGAGGAACTCCTGGAGCACCACGAGGAATCCGCCGGCGGCCGCATGACCACCGACTACATCGGCCTGCCGCCGGCGGCGACCGTGGCCGACGCGATCGAGCAGTTGCGCCAGTTCGAGGGCGGCATCGAAACGGTCAGCACCGTCTTCCTCATCGACGAACAGGAAATGCTGGTCGGCGCCGTGCCGCTGCACAAGTTGGTGCTCTCCGCCTCGGACACCCCGCTCATGGATTTGCGCAATGATCCGTTGATCAGCGTGCAGGCCGGCGTCAACGAGCACGAGGTGGCCGAGACCTTCGACAAGTACAACCTCCTGACCCTGCCGGTGGTGGACCCCGAGGGTCATATGACGGGCGTGATCACCGCTGACGACGTCATCAGCCTCTTGCGCAACAAGCTTTAGTTCGAGTGCGGCGGAAGTCTCATGGCCAAGGATGCGTTTCTCGAATGCTCGCGCTGCCATGAGCGGGTCGGCCCGCTCCAATGCCCGCACTGCGGGGCGACGCTGGGGCCGCGCCCCGGCGACGAACAGGCGGAACCCCACGACGCGCCCGTCCCTGCGCCCAGCGACGCGTCGGGCAGCGAAGAAAAGCCCAGGCGGCGTTCGCTGGGTGGCATCATCCAGCCGTACTAGGCGGCCCCAGCGCGGCACGGGCTTCTGCGGGGTAGACTAAGAGCATGGATCAGCGGCTGCTGTTGGTGACTTTGCTGGTGAAACTGGGCGTGGCGGCGGCCGTCGCCAGCGCGCTGGTCCGCTCCAAGATTTTCAAGAACAATCTCTTCCTCGAACAGCGAACGCTGCGCCAGAAGCTGTTCTTTGTCTTCTTCGCGGGCATGCCGTTTGCTCTCGGCGTGCTGGTGCGCGGCAGCGTACGCAACTTCCTGGCGGCTGACCTGTCGTTTGAAGCGGCCGTGCTGATCGGCATCATCGGCGGGCGCGTGGCGGGCCTGAGCGCCGGCATCCTGATGTCAATTCCCGCAGTGGTCCACGGTGAGTTCCTCAACTTGCCCTTCAACGTCTTTGCCGGGCTGATTGCCGGCGTGCTGCGCAACATGGCCGCCGACTACGAGGCCATCTGGACGTTTACGCCCTTTCTCGACCTCAGCGTCTATCGCTGGCTGCGCCGCAACGTGCGGCACCCCCAGCTGAACTGGCAGACCGCGTTTTTCGTCGTCGTCGTTCTGCTCTGCTACCTGCGCATCGAGGTCCGGCTGGTTGCGCCCCGCTACTTCTTCGCGCTCGACAGTTCGCAGTGGTCGCTGCAACTGGCGATTTACGCCACCAGCGTGATGTGCATCGGCATCCCGCTCAAGATTTTCAACAACGCGCGGATCGAATTGAAGCTGGAAGAGCAGGAGCGCGCGCTCTTGCAGGCGCGCATGGAGGCCCTGCAAAGCCAGATCAATCCCCACTTCCTGTTCAACACGCTCAACTCGATTTCGTCGCTGGTGCGCTTCGATCCGGATACGGCGCGCGAGATGATCGTCAAGCTGGCCAGCATTCTGCGCCGCCTGATTAGCAAGACCGAGGCCTTCGTCCCGCTCCGCGAAGAGATCTCCTTCATCGACGACTACCTGGACATCGAGGTCGTGCGTTTCGGCCCCGATAAGCTGCGGGTGCTCAAGGAACTCGATCCGGCCTCGCTCGAAGTGCTCATTCCGAGCATGCTGCTGCAGCCGCTGGTGGAAAACTCCATCAAGCACGGCCTTTCGCCCAAAGTCGACGGCGGCAGCATACGGATTCGCAGCCGTTTGGACGGCCCACGGTTGCTGGTCGAAGTGGAAGACGACGGGGTCGGCATGGCCGCCAGCGCCACGGTCCTCCACGCCGGAACCGGAATCGGTCTGGCAAATGTAAGGGAACGCCTGATGGTGCTCTACGGCGACCGGGCGTTTTTCAAGATCAGTTCCGAAGCCTCCGCCGGGACGCTGGTGACGCTGACCATGCCTGTCCTCTCCGGCGCGGATCAACGGCCCGCCTTAGCTGTACCCGCCGCCGGCGGCTACGACTTGCGCTCCAGCACGCAGCGGTAATAGTCCTCGTATTCCGGAATCACCTTGCTCGCGCAGAACTTGTTCCTTGCCCGCTTGCGCGCCTCCTTGCCCATGGCGCGCAGGCGCGCCTCGTCGGAGAGGATATCGATGGCGTAGTTCGCCATCACTTCCACCTCGCCCACCCCGGCAAGGAAGCCGTCTTCGCCGTGATCGATCACCTCCGGCACGCCGCCCACGCCGGTAGCGATGGGCACCACCTCGCAGGCCATGGCTTCCAGCGCGGCCAACCCGAACGATTCCATCTCGCTCGGCATCAGCAGCACGTCCGCCATCGCCAGCTTTTCGTGCACGCGGTCCTGCTTGCCGAGAAAGTGAACGCACTTGCGCAGCCCCTTGGCCGCCGTCAGGTGCTCGGCCGCCGAACGCTCGGGGCCATCGCCGATCAGCACCAGCTTGGCCGGTATCTGCTTCCGCACCCGGTCGAAGATCTCAATCACGTCGGTGATCCGCTTGACCGGGCGGAAGTTGGAAAGGTGCATCAGCACCCGCTCGTTTTCCGTGGCGAATTCCAGCCGCCGCCGCCTGGACCCTACGTCGCGCTGATACAGGTCGCAATTCACAAAGTTCGAGATCACCTTAATCGGCTGGCGGATGTTGAACTCCTGCACCGTGCGATCGCGCAGGTATTGCGAAATCGCGGTGACGCCGTCGCTCTCTTCAATGGAAAAGCGGGTGATTGGCAGGTAGGAAGGGTCTGCCCCGACCAGCGTGATGTCGGTGCCGTGCAGCGTAGTGACGAACGGCAATCGGCGGCCGTTCTTGGCCAGCATCTGCCGGGCCAGCAGCGCCGAGACCGAGTGCGGAATCGCGTAATGAACGTGCAGCAGGTCGAGTTCGTAGAGTTCGGCTACCTCCGCCATGCTGGTGGCCAGCGCTAGGTCGTAGGGCGGGAAGTCGAACAGCGGATAACTCGACACCTCCACCTCGTGGTAGAAGATGTTGGGCTCGTTCATTCCGTGCAGCCGGAAGGGCGGGCTGTATGTGATGAAATGAATCTCATGCCCGCGCTGCGCCAGTTCAATGCCCAGTTCGGTTGCCACCACGCCGCTGCCGCCGTACGTGGGATAACAGGTGATGCCGATCTTCATCCGGTCCTTTTTTTCTTCACTCGCCATAGATTCTCGTAAGGCCCGTTTCGCGCCGTTGTCGATTCCATTAATTAGATGGGCTGGCGCGGGGCGCGATTCACTGCAACTCCCAGTAGCTGATCAACTGTACGTCGTGGCGTGCCAGAATGTCGCGTGCCGGACCCGACGTTAGCAGCTGAAGTTCCTGCTCGCGTGACTGCCGCAATCGGGTTCTCGCCGCGCCCAACTCGGCATCGTCGTATCCGGGATGGCAGCAAAGCTCCCACGTGCCCTCGGGCATGGCGGCGACGATGGCCTCAAACAGGGAAGCGTCGAGCAGGCCCGTTGCCATGATTCCCAGCGTGCCGTCGGCCGTTGCCAGGCCGCTGGCGCGAACTGCACGGCGAAAGCCCTCCGACCACAGGCGCAGCACCTTCACTTCGGCCCAGCGCTTCCACAAATCAGGGCGTCCTGCCAGACGTCCATATGGAATTGGGCGCGGTGGTTCAAACGGATTGCGCACGGCGCCGACGCCGCAGGCGCGGGCGGCGCGCAGCAGCGGCCGCAACAGGGCCGGAAACATATGCGCGTGCTTGTGCGCGTCCAGGTGCGACAGGCAAACGCCCGCATCCTGTATGGCGCGCACCTGCGCCACGATTTCGGCCTCGGCTTCGTCAGCCGTGAGTTTGCCGGAGTTGGCGGCCAGCGCCAGCGCGAGCGCACTTGCACGAAATTCGCCGCCGTCGGCAAGCAGGCTGGGAACCTTCTCCGGCGGCAGCAGTGGTTTTCCATCCACCAGGCCGACGTGGCATCCAATGCCGAAGGTGTGGTTGGCTGCGGTCTCGCGCACGGTGGCGGCAGCGGCGGCGAACGCGCGGCCATTGGCCATCAGGGTCGCCGAGGTAACGATCCCGCTTTGCCACGACTCGCAGATGGCGCGATTGACGCCGGCGGTCAGGCCCAGGTCGTCGGCATTGATGATGAGGCGGCGCACGGCCCAGTCTAGCAAACGCCCGGCCCGTCTCTGGTTGCCTGTCCGGCGTGCACTTGGGTGTACCGATTTTTGACCAAGGTTGCGACGTTAGTTGTCACGCTCGGCTCGCGTTCCCTTATAATCGCCGGTGGTACTGGAGCAGATGGATGAAGAAGCGGCCCAAAGTCCTCATAGTGGATGATGAGCGCGTGATTGCCGACACTCTGGCGATTATCCTGAACCAGCACGGCTACGACGCTTCGGCCGTGTATACGGGCGAGGGAGCCGTGGAAGCCGCCCGCGTGCTGGTCCCCAACCTCATCATCAGCGACGTAGTCATGAAGGACATGGACGGCATCGAGGCCGCCATCCGCATCCGCCAGTTTTTGCCGGACTGCAAGATTCTGCTGTTCTCCGGCCAGGCTGCGACCGCCGACCTGCTGGACTCGGCCCGCGCTAAGGGCCACGAATTCGAGATTCTCGCCAAGCCGGTCCATCCGCAGGACCTGCTGGCCAAGCTGCAAAGCTGAATCAGGCTGCGAAATAAGAAATCGGACCGGCGCGTTGCCGGTCCGATTGTTTTTGCCCGCCTATAGCTCGCGGCGTCCCTCGATGGCCTTCAGCATCGTGACTTCGTCGGCGTACTCGATGTCGCTGCCGGCGGGAATGCCGGTGGCGATGCGGGTCACCTTCACCCCTGGACGCTTGATCAACTCAGCCAGGTAGCCTGCCGTCGCCTCGCCCTCGACCGTAGGGTTTGTAGCCACGATCACCTCGTCCACCTGGCCTTCCTCGATGCGGCGCATCAGGCTGACGGTGCGCAACTGGTCCGGCCCCATCCCGTGCAGCGGCGATAGGGAACCATGCAGCACGTGGTAAACGCCGTTGTAGTGCCGCGTCTTCTCCACGGCACCAATGCTGGTGGGCTCTTCGACGACGCAAACCAGCCGCTGATTGCGCGTGGCGCTGGTGCAGTAGGTGCATGGATCAATGTCGGTGATGTTGTTGCAGATGGAGCAGAGCCGCAGGCTGGCTTTAACCTCGCGCACGGCGTCGGCCAGCGCCTCGGCGTCGGCTGAGCGCAGGATGTGGAACGCCAGCCGCTGGGCGGTCTTGCTGCCGATGCCCGGCAGCTTCTTGAGTTCGTCGATAAGGCGAGCCATCGGCTCGGCAAACTTGGCCATGAGTGATCGCTTGTGGGTGTCCCCGGTTCGCTGTAGTTCGTCGAGTTGGCCCACAGATGCCCGCCTTTGGCATGTGTGGGAATTCCTCTTAGAACAGGTTCTGCAGCCCGCCGAGCATGTTGCCCATGCCGGATTGCATCGCCTCATCCACCTTGTGCACGGCGCCGTTGAAGGCCGCCGTCACCAGGTCCTGCAACATCTCGATGTCGCCCGACTGCACGACGTCGGGCTCGATCTTCAGGCTGATCACCTGCTTCTGGCCGTTCATTTTTACCGTCACGCTGCCGCCGCCGGACGAGGCCTCGACCACCGTCTCCTGCATCTTGCGCTGCATGCTCTCGTACTGCTGCCGCGCCATCGCCATCATTTCCTGCAACTGCTTCGGATTGAATCCGCCCATCGTGGTTTCCCTTTGCGCTATGACTTCACGCGGTAATCGACTACCGACCGAATTTCGGCCCCAAACTTCTCCTGCAACCGGCGCACCACTGGCTCGTCGGCCACGCGGCTGCGGGCCTGCGAATTCGCGGCAGGCGCGGGACGCGCGGTTGACTTTGCCCCGGCAGTTCCGGTTGCCACCAGCCGCAGACGCATGGGCCGTCCCGCGATCTGCGAGGCTGCCTGCGCCATCACCCGCTCGGCGTCTTTGTTCAAGGCCATGTCCAGCAGCACCGAAGGCTCCGGAATCTGCACCACGGCCTCGCCGCCGCCGAAGCGCCACTCGCCGCGCTGCAACATGCCGCCCAGGTCAAGGCATCCGGCCGCCTCAACCGCCGCAATCACCGCCTCGCGTACCTGGTCATCCGAACCAGCCGCTGCGGGCGCCGCGGCCTCAACCTGCGGGCTCGCTACCCTAGCGGGTGCCGGAGCAGCCGCCACCGGCTGCGGAGCCATGGCAATATCCGTACGCGCTGCTTCCGCGCGCGGCGTGCCTCGGCGATCCAGGTCGGCCGCCAGCGGCGAAACCGCGGGTGGCCGCGTCGTAACCGCCGGACTGCGCGGAGCCGGCGTTGGCGTGGCGCTGGGGAATGTCTTTGCCGATCCTGCGGGCGGCACGGCGCCGCTCAGCAGCTGCTCCATCGGCAGCAGCCGCTGCGCGTGTACGAGCTTCAGCACGCCCAGTTCCAGGTGGAAGCGCTGCTCCTGCTTGTAACCGATGTCCGAGTGCGTCCGCAGCAGGATTTGCAGAAATTTCGCCAGGTCTTCCTCGCTGAAGCGCTCGGCGACGCGGCCCACGCGGGCGCGTTCGTCGGAGGAGATCTGCAACAGCGGCGACTGCGGACTGGCAACCTTTGCCACCACGGTATTGCGCATGAAGCGCACAAACTGCCGCGCAAAGTGCATCGGACTCTGGCCTTCGGTGATCACCTTGTCGATCAGGCGCAGGGCGTCCTGGCTGGAGTTGTGATCCACGGCGGCCATCAGCTGCTCAAACATCTCGGACGAAACCGTGCCTGCCAGGTCGCGCACCAGGTCGCCCGTCAGCCGCTTGCCGCAGCAGGCGATGGCTTGGTCCATGATGCTGAGCGCGTCGCGCATGGAGCCGTCGCCGGACTCGGCCAGCAGCGCCAGCGCGTCGGTATCGGCTTCGATGCCTTCCTGTTCGCAGACCGAGCGAAGCTGCGCCACCGAGTCGTCGAACGTCACCGCATGAAAGCTGAAGTGCTGGCAGCGCGAGCGGATGGTCTGCGGAATGTCCTCGGGCTGCGTGGTGGCCATCATGAACACGATGTGGCCGGGCGGCTCCTCGAGCGTCTTCAGCAACGCGTTGAAGGCCGCATCGGTGATCTGGTGGGCCTCGTCGAGGATGTAGATCTTGTAGCGGTCGCGCGCCGGACGGTACCGTGTGGCCTCGCGCAGCTCGCGAATCTCGTCGATGCCGCGGTTGGTGGCGGCGTCGATTTCGATCACGTCCACCGAGCCGCCTTCGCGGATTTCGCGGCACGAGTCGCACACGCCGCACGGCTCCACCACCGGATGGTCCTCGCTGCGGCAGTTCAGGGCGGCGGCCAGGATGCGCGCCACCGTCGTCTTGCCGATCCCGCGATGGCCGCTGAAGATGTATCCGTGGGCGATGCGCTCCTGCTCAATGGCGTTCTTGAGCGTGCGGGTCACGTGGTCTTGCCCGATCACGTCCGAGAAGCGTTGCGGCCGGTATTTGCGTGCCAGTACGGTATAGCTCATAGTTCGACCCCTGATTATAAACGCCGGAGAGCGCCTGCGACTCGCCGGTGGGTCCGTTCGCGGTTTTGCTGCATCAATTCTTTTCAGAGCAGCAGGCGGCGGCGAGGCCGCCGGAAACGGATAAAATATCGCGGCAGGAGGTGGCAATGTCCACGCACGAAGATCTGATTGCGCGCTACGAGCAAGGGGTGGCGCTGGTACAGGACGCAGTGAGCGGAATCCCCGAGGCCCTGCTCGACCGCCAGCCCGCCCCGGGCAAATGGAGCATACGCCAACTGGTGGCGCACCTCGCCGATGCGGAACTGGTCGCCGCCACGCGCTTCCGCTGGGTCGCCGCCGAGCCGGGCTCGGCCTTGACCGCCTGGGACCAGGACAAATGGGCCGGCACGCTCGGCTACGCCGCGCAATCGCCCGCCGAGGCCGTACAGCTGATGGCGCTCGTCCGCCGCAGCACCGCCGCCATGCTGCGCAGCCTGCCGGAGGCCGCCTGGCAGCAGCAGGGAGTTCACCAGGAACGCGGCCCGCTCACCTTGCAGCAGATCGTCGAGGGCATGGTCGGACATTTGGAGCAGCACGCCAGCCAGATTCGCGCCCTGCGGACGAAGTTCACGGCGAACTAGTCTGGTGTCGCCGGGCGCCCCAGGTTAGCGGCCTGTTGTTGGCCGCTAACCTGGGAGTCAATGCCTCCCGGCAGCGCTCCATTTCATGTCAAGCGCCTCAAAACGTCTTGCCTCGCCCAAGCCACTGATTCAAAACCAGATCGAGTTCCCCATATCGTGTCTCGTTTAACCCCTCCCATGCGCCAGAATATAAGTAGCGGATTGCGTGCAAGCACCCGCCGGGGAGCCCAACACACGCCGCTTGGTCATGGATTCGTCGGGCTCATTCCCCGAGTGTGGCAACTCGTTTAATTTCTAGAATTTACCGATAAACCCTTTAAACGGTTTGATTTACGCGGGAAATCCCGCTAAGCCGATGAAAACAAGAGACCACAGGGTAGGGGGGTACCCCACTGGCTTCCCGTTTCGGCACACCGCGAATCCCAGCTATGCGCCATCATGAGATCGTCAGCTCGAAGCGATGGCGCAACGCATACCTGGGCCACCGTCGGCCCTTAACTTGGGCTTCGCGGCACCGCTGGATCCCGATGCAGTGTTTGGTGGGGTTGTTGTTACAATGTGCTAGTCGGAAGGGTCCCCGTAGCTCAGCTGGATAGAGCGTCCGCCTCCTAAGCGGAAGGTCGGCAGTTCGAATCTGCCCGGGGACGCCACTGTGATTTCTCCGAATCCACTAAGTTCGAAGGTGGCCCACATTCAGCGCGGGGCGCTTAATGTGGGGGTGTTCTTCAGTACCCTTCACACTTTGCCGAGTCCAACGAAATTCCCCACATTAGCGCCAAGAGTTGGGTGCCGGGTGCCCCACCCTCGCGCCGTTGTTGGCGCGTGGGTGGGAAAACGAAAACCCCACATCTGCTAACAGCGGCAGATGTGGGGCACCTTTAAGTCGCACTTCTTAGCTAAACCGCTCGCCTACAGATTCTTCCCCACCCAATCCTCAATCCGGTCAATCGCCTTGTTGAGGTTCTCGATCGAGTTGGCGACCGAGAAGCGCAGGTAGCCTTCGCCGTATTCGCCGAACGAGGCTCCCGACAGCGCTGCCACTCCCGCCTGCTCCAGCAGCGCGTCGGCCAGTTGCTTCGATGTCCA
>CAINCZ010000006.1 GCA_903847195.1 uncultured Acidobacteriota bacterium
AATACAAGATCGGGCCGCGCTCTTTGTCCTGTCGCCCGCACAGTCGGCCAATCTCGCTTCCGCTCTGGCCGTACACAATCTCGTCCACTTCCCTGGCCAGCACCTGCACGCGCCGGTCGTTCAGGTTCAGCTTCGTATAGCCCGCTCCCAGATGCGCCGCCGCGGCCTCGGCGCTTTCAATCGTGTCCAGCAGGTTCTCAGCCCATCCAGCCGCCACTCGCTGCACCATCACGTGCGCAACCGTCCGCATCTGGTCCAGGTTGCCGTCGGTCCCGGCTTCCCGTGCCGCAAACAGCACCAGCGCGGCCCGCTGCAGATCGTTCAGCGTCATTTCTCGCCGTCCGTTCGCTCGCTCGGAGAAACCACCTTCACGATTCGTTCACCGCTGAATCCAGCCGTGCGTCGGCTTACTTCGATGTTCCATGCGGCCTTCTCCATCTGGTCAAGATAGGGCGCGCTCTTATCTCGGTAATCGCTGCATTCGGCAACCGATCCCAGCAGCCTGAAGGAACCGCTGGTAAGAATCGTGCACAGCCGCACTTCCCGGTCCGTCAGGGCGTATTTGTAGGCGAAATAGTAGCGGCAGCTAGCGCAAAGATTCGTCGCGCTGGCTGCCGTGGCTTTCGATTTGTCGCCGATGATGACGATCACGTCTGCTTCCCTTAGCGGATCAGCCCCAGCAGCTCGCTCTCGAGCATCAGCCGCATTTCTTCCCCGCACAGCACAATGGGCGCCCCGCTGTATTTGCCAAAAAGGCAGCGGTCGCCCACCTCCACTTCGCTCGGTATCCAGCGGCTCTGCGCGTCGAAGCGCCCGCGCGAGGCCGCCATCACCATGCCTTCAATCGGCTTTTCCTGCGCCGTCGGCGGAATAAACAGCACCCCGCTCTCGCTCATCTCTTCGGCCGTGCACAGCCGCACCAGCACCTGGCCCTCCATGGGCATAAATCCCACTGCCTCGCGGCGTATCGGCGCCGGCTTGGCCTCAGCGAGCTTGGTGCGCAGGCTCATGTCGAAGGTGCGCGGCCGCCGCGGCTGTATCTCCGTAGGCTCTGCCAATGCCAGAGTTTTCCCCTGTTCCCCGTTTGCTATTTCCCGAATCATCGTCTCCCCCGGTATTCGAACAACTGTTGTTTGTACCAGCTGGCCTGCGCGCCCGTCCGCGCCGGAAAAGCGCGGTGTGCCTCTTCGGCCGTGATCGCTCCGTTGCGCACCAGCGCCAGCAGCGCCGTCCTCCAGCCAATAAAGCGCGGTGTGCGCGGCACACCGAACTCGTCGAACTTCATCACCATCCACTCGGTCCCGTAGGGCCACTGCAGCGTCGCCACCTGCACCGGCTCCTCACTCGCCGTCTTCTGTCCCGGCAGCAGCACCGGCGTATCGCTGTGCGCCATCACCAGCAGCGCCACCCTGCCGCTCTTATCTTCCGCGTGCATCTTTTTTACGTCGCGGGCCAGCAGCAACCGCCCGCTGCCGATGGTGCGAATCCACAGGTTCTCCTCGCGCAGTACTCCGTCGGTCCACTCCATCTGCTTCACGGGATAGTCGTGCACGTTGCCCAGCCGTGCCGGCAGTTCGAGGCCCACCGTCATCAGCCGCTCGTAAAACTGCAGCGGACTCAGGATTTCCCCCTCGCGCTGCTTTAGGACATCCTCGTCCTGCCAGCGTTCCTGGCCCTCCCAGCGCTGTTTGCGGCGGCTGTTTTCCAGCGTCTCGTGGATCATGGCCGCGCGCTCCGCGTATTGCTGGCCGCCCTTGCTCTCGCGCTTTTGTTCTTCCAGTTTCGCCAGCGCCTCCTGCACGCGCGGATGCTCTCCCAGCACCAGGCTTTCGTCGGTGCGGTCAAAGTCCGCCTGGGTCCAGGGATTCTTGTCCGGGTCCACGGCCTCGGCCGTTCCCGCGCGCAGCGCCAGTCCCGGTACCGCGTCGAGCTCGTTCGCCTGCTCGCGCGAAAGCCCCCA
>CAINCZ010000007.1 GCA_903847195.1 uncultured Acidobacteriota bacterium
CAGCTTCACTGGGACAACGAACTGAGCGCTGACCGTCCAATCCGCGTAGCTGTCATCGGCGCCGGCGCCTTCGGGCGCAATCACGCGCGTGTCTATAGCGAGCTGCAACAGGAAGGACTGGTCGAGTTCGTCGGCATCGCCGACTCGAACCTCGAACGCGCCCGCTCGGTCGCCGCGCAGGTCAACGCCCCGGCCTTCGGCTCGGTCGATGAGTTGCTTTCCGTCGCGCGTCCCGAAGCGGCCTCCGTGGCCGTGCCCACCGTGGCGCACCTGGAAGTCTCGCGCCAGCTGCTCGCCGCCGGACTCGACCTGCTGATCGAAAAGCCGCTGACGCCCACGCTCGCCGAGGCCGACGAAGTGATCGCCCTGGCCGCGCGTCACCAGCGCGTCGTGCAGGTGGGCCACCTTGAACGCTTCAACCCGGCCGTGCGCGCCACCTTCCCGCTGCTTACCCAGCCGATGTTTTTCGAGGTCCACCGCCTCAGCATCTTCGGCCCGCGCGCCCTCGACGTGGACGTGGTGCTCGACCTGATGATCCACGACATTGACGTGGTGCTCTCGTTCGTTGGCTCTGAGGTGAAGGAGATCCGCGCCGTCGGCCTGCCGATTCTGTCGAACAAAGTGGACATCGCCAGCGTGCGCATGGAGTTTGAAAACGGCTGCGTGGCCAACCTTACGGCCAGCCGCGTTTCGACCGAGAAGGTGCGCAAGATGCGCTTCTTCCAGCCGCACCAGTACGTTTCGATCGACTACACGCGGCAGGACGTGCTGGTCTTTACCGTCGACGCCGCCGGGGCTGCCGTGGCAGCGATGGCCGCCATGGGCATGAGCAAGCCCGGCGCTACGCCCGGCGCGATTCCGCCCGACCTGATGAGCGCGCTCATTCGCCCCACCAAGCCTGCGGTTGAGACCGAAGAGCCGCTGCGCGCCGAGCTGCGCAGCTTCCTCGATGCCGTGCGCCGGCGCTCGACGCCGGTTGTCTCACTCGCCGACGGCCGCCGCGCCCTCGCCGTGGCACTCGAAATCCTCGACTGCATCCGCCGTCACAGCGAGCGGGTCCACCTGGATCGCCTTTGGACGAAGCCCATCCCACCTTTGATGTAGTGCTGCTTTCGCCGTCTGAGTTGCTTGCGAAGAGCACCGCAGCGTCGCCCGGTTGCATGTAAATCTTTGTAAATACTCGGTCCCGGTCCGGTTTCGATAGCCCCCGAAGCAGCTGTCCCAGCTACAATAGTTTTGTCCCGATTTGGTTCTGCGACGGCCTTACCAGCGCGTCGCCCGGGTTGCGCCTCTAAGTCGGTAATTGCGAGGCGACAGCCCGCCGCCAGGCCTCTATTGCGAATGAACGAGACTGAAATCCAGCCCGCCCGAGATTCGGAGTTGCATGACGTACCGGTGCTGGTCGTCCAGTTGCGGGACGATCTGGCCCGCTCGCGGCTGCGCGAAGCCTTCTGGATTTCCGTCGTCGTTCACATGGTGCTGTTGATCGGGGCCGCGACCTCGCCCAAGTGGGCTCCCAGCCTGCGCCCGGTGCCGGTGCGCTCGGCCGACCAGCTGATGCACGACCGCCAGTTGACCTATCTCGACCTGCCGCACGATCGCCAGCGGGTGGAGAAGCGCGAATCCAACATCATTTCCGACAAGAACCGCGTTGCCGCCTCGCGCCGTCCGAGCATCGACCGGAAGACCTTGCAGGAGCTGCGCGACAGTTCGCGCCCCGGGCCGCAGGGTCCGGCGGCGCAGCCCGCCGCGCAGCCGAGTCCGCAGCAGCAGATGGCCAACCAGGGCGCCACGCCTTCGCCGTTTCGTGCGCAGCAGCAGCCACGCACAGAGACGCCCCAGCCGCAGGAGAACCCGTTTTCCAGCGCGGCTCCCATGTCGGCCGGCTCGGCCATTGCGCAGGCCGCCCGCGGCACGCGTGCCGGCGGCGGCTTCGGCGGCTCCGATGCCGGCGGTTACGGCACCGGGCGCGGCTCGCCCTCCAGCAGCGTCAAGAGCGACATGGACATCATGAGCGACACGATGGGCGTCGACTTTGGCCCCTATCTCACTCGCGTGCTCCACGACGTGCGCATGAACTGGTACAACCTCATCCCCGAGGTCGCCCGTCCGCCCATCATGAAGCGCGGCAAGGTGTCGATCGAGTTCGTGATCGAGAAGGACGGCCGCGTGGCCGGCATGCGCATCAACAGCCCATCGGGCGACGTCTCGCTCGACCGCGCCGCCTGGGGAGGCATCAGCGGCTCCAACCCCTTCCCGCCGCTGCCCGGTGAGTTCCGCGGACCCTATTTGCAGTTGCGCTTCCACTTCTTTTACAACCCCGCCAAGGGCGAGATGCCGTAACGCTGCTTCGTCAGCGTCCTTCCTTGTGCGTAACTTTACCGGCCCCTTGCGCTGAACTCTGCCGACAGTGGTATGCTGCGCCAGCACCGGCCACGCGACGAGCCGGGCATGAGGCAGCGATGCGTACGTTCCTTCTCGGCGTTCTGTTATGTACATTCAGCGCTACGCTCACGGCTCAGCAGCCGGCGGCGCCCAAATCCCGCAAGCCCGTCATTCGCGAGGAACAGAGCGTCATCGTAAACGGCGTCCGTGAGGTCTGGCGGCTGGAGTGGACCGCCGAGCCTGCGCCGTTCTGTGAGTATGGCGATGAATCCGCCTGGACTTGTGTTTGTACCGGCTTTGCGTACGGTGAAACCGGAGACCTGTACCTTGTCCGGCTGGGTGCCGGAAAGGAAGAGATCGACCGCCTGCACCTCACGCCCTTCTTCACGGACCAGGACGCCGCTGTGCTGCCGCTCTACCCGACGGATGGTGGCGACCGCGATCTCGTCGCCCGTTCCCGCTCGCTTGAGATCTATCGCAATCGTCCTTTCGTGCACATCATGCAGCTGGCCGACTACGACCACGACGGCAACAAGACCGAGTTCTATCTGCAAACCGACGCCGGTCCTTGCGGCCACACGAAGGGCATTGTCGTCGGGGTATCTGCCCGTAATCCGCGGCTGCACGCATTTACCACGGTTACCAGGCCCGGCCAGCCGCTGATTTTGCAGAAACACGTATGGGAGGCGCTGCGCCGCTCCTCTTCGGGCACCGCCCGGGTATTGAACTGGGCCTGCGGCGACCACGGTGCGGAATCGCAGACGGAAGTTGTGCTGCGCTGGTCGGCCGCCGGAATCGACGGCGTGCGCCGTGAGTACGACTGCCCCGAATCGAAGACGGCCCGCCGCCTGCTGGAAGAGAGTCCGCTGTAGCGCGGCGCCGCGCTGCGTTACAATCCAACCGTGCCTGAGCCTTCCCAGCCTTCGCCGCAGCAGCGCGCCCGCCACATCGAGGCGCTTGGGTTGGCGATTGTCGTCATCCTCATCCTGATCACGCTGCTCGTACGTTTCAGCCGCCCCGCCATCTGGAGTTGGCGCTAGCCGTGGCCGATCCGCTGCTGGTCGTTCTCGTCGGCCCCACCGGCAGCGGCAAGACCGCGCTCTCACTTGCCCTGGCCGAGCGCTTTGCGGGTGAGATCATCAACTGCGATTCGGTCGCCGTCTATCGCGAATTCGAGATCGGCACCGCCAAGCCCAGCGCCGCCGAACGCGCCCGCGCGCCGCATCACCTGTTCGACATCCTCGCGCCCACCGAGCAGATGACAGCCGGCGACTACAGCCGCCGCGCCCGGCAGGTGCTCACCGAGATCAAGTCGCGCCAGCGGATGCCCATCGTGGTCGGCGGCACTGGCCTCTACCTGCGCGCCCTGATCGACGGACTGGCTGAAGGTCCCGAGCGCTCCGACGAGTTGCGCGCGCGGCTGCGCAAGAGCCACGAGCGGCGCGGCGAAGACTGGCTGCACCGCGTGCTCCTGCGGCTGGACGCGACGGCCGCCGCGCGCATCCACGCCAACGATATTCCGAAGCTGATCCGCGCCATCGAGGTCTGCCTGATGGCGCGTCGCACCATGACTGAGGTCTGGCAGGAAGGGCGCGAACCGCTCAGCGGCTTCCGCGTCCTGCGACTGGGGCTCGAGCCGGACCGCAACGCGCTCTACACGCGCATCAACCAGCGCGCGGCGCAGATGTTCGAGGCCGGATTGGTGGAAGAGACGCGCGCGCTTCTTGCGAGCTACGGCGAAGCGGCGGGCCCGCTCGGGGCGACCGGATACAAGCAGGTAATGCAGTTGCTGCGCGGCGAAATCGACCGCAAGTTGGCCGTCTGGGCAGCGCAGCAAGCCCACCGCAACTACGCCAAGCGCCAGATGACGTGGTTCCGCCGCGAGCCTGAGGTGCATTGGCTGAAGGGCTTCGGCGACGACCGCTCAATTCAGGAAGCGGCGATCAGCATGGTCGCGCAGAGCTTGCGGTGAGCGACGGAGAGAACACCGCCCACGGCACGCTGACGAATCCACATCTCAAGCTCCGGCAGGGGGGCCCAATACCGCCCGGACTTTTGCGGCCAGCTCTTTCGGCCCAAACGGCTTTTGCAGGAAGGCTAATCCCTGGTCGAGCACCCCGTAGCGCACCATTGTGTCATCGGTATAACCGGACATGAAGAGGAACTTGGTCTTTGGCATTATCTTCCGCAGCTTGCTGACCAACCCTGAGCCGCTCATGCCGGGCATCACGACATCGGTCAGCACCAAATCAATGTGCCCGTTGTACTCTTTGCACAACGCCAGCGCCTGTTCGGCGCTCGGCGCCGGCAGGACCCGGTACCCATACGTCTCCAGGGCCGCGACCACAAGGCTCAGCACTTCGGGCTGATCTTCCACCGCCATGATGGTCTCTGTACCCGACATCTCCGGGACCGCAGCACGTGTGCCAGTGGCATCCTCACCGCCGGCAACTTGCGGCAAATAGATGCGGAAAGTCGCTCCCTCGCCGGGTTCGCTTTGCAACTCGATCAACCCGCCGCTCTGCGCAACAATTCCCTGCACGGTGGATAGGCCCAACCCGGTGCCTTTTCCAGTTTCCTTGGTGGTGAAGAACGGCTCAAAGATCCGCGCCTTCGTGACGGCGTCCATACCCTCACCCGTGTCACTCACACAGAGCATGACAAAGCGAGTGGAGCCGGACTCCCGGTCAGACAATTCCGCGACGGCGTCGCCCGGAAGGCGATCCACCACCGCCGTTTCGATCAGGATGCGGCCTCCCCGCGGCATCGCATCGCGGGCGTTGACGGCGAGGTTAAGAACCACCTGTTCCAACTGATGACGATCGGCATGAATGACGCACGCCTGTGGGTCCAGCGCCAGTTGTACGGCAACGTCCTCACCCACCAGGCGCTGAAGCATCGAATGCGTATTGCGGACCAGGACATTGAGATCGAATGGCGCCGGCTGCAACAGCTGCTTCCGGCTGAACGCCAACAGCTGTTCGGTCAAACGCGCGGCCCGCTCTCCGGCATTCCAGATTACCTGCAGTTGCGACCGGATGGGATCGGCTTGCCTCAGCCTGAGCAATGCCAGCTCACATTGGCCGTTGATCACCGTCAGCAGATTGTTAAAGTCGTGGGCCACGCCTCCGGCCAGGCGTCCGATCGACTCCATCTTCTGCGCCTGCACTAACTGCGCCGTCAGACTCGCTTCTTCAGCTTGCGCGCGTTTCTGCTCGGTGATGTCGCGCGTGCTGGTAACGACCGCGCGCACGTTAGGGTTCTGCAACAGATTTTTCCAGGCGCTGCGGAACCACCGTGTGCTCTCGTCCCTGTGCCGGATGCGATACTCGACTTCGCGATAGCTTCCTGGCTCCGCAATCAGTTCGGCCCACTGACGGCGATACTCCGCCTCATCCTCGGGGAGCAATATGTCGAACAGGGGCCGCCCGATTCTCTCGTTTTCCGTGTAGCCGCTATAGAGGGTCATCCGCCCCGTAGCGAAAATGCTCAGATTGGCGGCATCCCGGAAAACGAGCGCCTCATGACTGTTCTCAACGATGGCGCGGAACATGGCCGAGCTTTCACGCGCCGCCTTCTCCGCTTTTCGCTTTTCGCTGACATCGTGGAAGACGAGCACGACGCCTTGCACTGTTCCGTCAACCATCAGGATCGGCGCGGCGCTGTCTTCGATCGGAATCTCCCGGCCGTCCTTGGCCAGCAGAGCCGAGTGGTTGGCCAATTCAAACACACGCTTTTCCCGCAAGGCAGCGCCAATGACATCCATTGGCTTGCCCCGCGTCGCTTCGTCGATGATGCGGAAAACCTCATCGGCGGGTTGGCCGATGGCCTCTTCAGGCTTCCAGCCTGTCAAGGATGCGGCTACGGGGTTAAGAAATGAAATCTGGCCCTGTTGATCCGTGGCGAGAACCGCGTCTCCAATGCTGTTCAAGGTGACGTGCAGCCACTCCTGCGACGCACGCAACTCGGTCGTCCGATCAGAGACGCGCTGCTCAAGATCGGTATTCAAATGCTGGAGCGCAAGCTCGGCCTTGCGCCTCTCCGCTACCTCCGCTGAAATCTTCTGATTGGCCTGGACCAACTGCCGGGTGCGCCGGCGGACCAGCCACTGGAGAACCGCTGCCAGGAGGACCAAGACCGCGATGGCAACCAGCGCCCACCGGAAGAACGGCAGCCATCGCCGCAAAAGATCGTCTTCGTGAATTCCGAGCCAGCGCTGGTAGATCTGGTCATACTCACCGCTGGCCTTGATGATCCCTAGCCCCTGGTTGAGCTTTTCGGCCAACTCGGTGTTGCCTTTCGTGACCGCAAAATGGAACTCCCGTTTGTATTCGGGGATGGGCGGCCCGGCGGCCACGCCCTTGATGCCGCATGCCTTCAACTGCATGATGCCGATCAGCTTGGAGCACAAGAAGGCGTCATGACGGCCCGCAGCTATGAGGCGGAGTCCTTCTTGCACGGAGCTGACGGCGATGATCCTGCCGGGGAAGTTACGTTCCAGGAGTTGATGGTGGGCGGCATCGGAGAGGGAGACGACGATCTCCTTGCCGGCAGCGGCGGCAAGATCGGGTAGCAGCGGTTGGCCTTCGCGCACGAACAGTGCGTCATAAGTAACCGTGTGCGCCACGCTGAAATCGATGAGGGGAACGCGGCTTGGGGTCTTTGTCACCGTCGGCAGCAGATCGATCTCGCCCGCCACGAGCCCACTCCAAATATGATCCCACTTGCCCGGCACAAAGCGGACGCGCAGTCCCATCGCCTTGGCTACGGCTTTGACCAGATCCACGGAAAACCCGGCCGCCTGACCGTCCTTGTCGATGAAATCGTAAGGACGGAAATCCTCGGAGATGCCTACGCGGATTTCCTGCGGCGCGGCCTTGCTTTCAGCTGCCGCCAACGCGGGAGCGACGATTGCCACCAACAGGCATGCCGCCACCAGTCGCCACACAGCGCGTCGAAAACGGGGTCTGGGCTTCAGGAAAAGCGACATGTTTACCTCGTTGGGGCGCTGGGGCACGGGTCCGTTAGTGTACTACTGTCGAACGTAGGCCGATTTTAGGGTAAAAGTTACTGATATACCATCAGCATTTAAGCGATTTCAGAGAGCGTAGCGCAACGTCCGGACTCGCGAATAGGATCCCAGCTCACAGCGTGAACTACCCTACCCTTGGCCAAAAGCGGCGAAAGGGCGGCCCGTCTGGCGGATGCTCTTACGAGATCACCTCTCCCGCCTTCAGCATCTCTTTCATGCGCTCCACGCGGCGGGCGCGCGTTTCTTCCTTTTTCGCCTCTTCGTACCAGCGCACGAATTCCTTCTTGTGGGTGAAAGCGAGCGCCGCGAGTTTGGCCGTCAACTGCGCCCCGAGCGCAGCTTGCAGCGCCGCCGGCAGCTCGATCTCGCGCTTCTCGGTGTCGGGCTCCAGCGTCACCGTCACGGTATCGCCAGCCTTCACGCCCGCGCCTTTTCTGGCCTCGGCATTGACGCCAACGAACTGGCAGCCGCCCATGTTGGCCACGGTGCTGCGCCAGGTGTAGCCGTTGGTCGTCACCCGCACGGGCACGCGCTTCTTGCCCCAGACCGCGGCGGTATCAAACGGCAGCACGATGTGCGCCGTTTCCGTCTTGCCCGCCGGGTCGCCTTCGAGCTTGACCTTGAATTTCTTCTGCATAACGCGAATCCACGAAGAGAATTGCTGCCGCGGTTCACCGCGCGTTCAATCGTTCTGGTACTGCCGGTACTTCTTCCAAAGCGGCGCGGGCTTTTCGAAGCACGCCGGACCGGGCTGCGGACGGAAGCGTCCGTAGAGTAAGCGCTCGCCCAGGCTCATCCACCAGCCGGCCTTGTGCTTTTTGGTCGCCAGGGTCGTGCAGAACCGATGAAACGCCGTGTGCGGTTTGGTCCATGGACACGAAGCCAGACAGATGCCGCAGTCGGTGCCCGTCTCCTGCCACACCTTGTAGCAGGCCTGCGCGTTGATCGCCCACTTCTCTACGCCGCGTATCACCTTCTTATCGCCGAACGAAATGGCCCCGCTGGGACAGGTTTCAGCGCAGATCTTGCAATCGCGGCAGAACTCATCCGATCCGTTATCGACCGGCGTGTCGTGCGCCAGCGGCAGGTCGGTTGTCACCACGGCGAGCTTCAGGTTGCTGCCCAGCTCGCGCGTCATCAACAGGCCGTGGCGGCCCAACTGGCCCATGCCGGCCTCGACCGCTACCGGCACGCACATCACCTGGTAGTTGGTGAGCACGTGCGCCCGCGCCTGGTAGCCGAGGGCCCGGATATAGCCCGCCAGGCGAATGGCGATGATGTCGAGCGCCGTGTAGCAGCGCATGACCTCGCTGATCATCGACAGCACCGGGCCGGCCTTCATCAACTCCGGCTTCATGCCGACGGCAAAGACGACGGCGTGCTGGTGGTCGAGCGCGATCGGCGTGCCGTACTTGCGCGCCGGGTCGTTCCAGGTCTTACCGATGTTCGTATAGACGAAAGCCGGATTGAGCGGGCCGCAGCGGGACAGGTCGGCCCCCAGGGTCAGGGCGAAGCCCTTGAGCTTTTCGGCCGCGCGCTCGGGCGATAGCCCCACCCTCACGGGCGCCACCGGACCGTCCACTTCCTCCTCGCGTCCGCTGCGGGCCAGCCGTCCGATCTGCTGCATGAAGAGCGGCATGTCCAGCGGATCGCCCACCCGCGTGCGCGACAACTCGCGGTTGTCGGCATCGCGCGCCTCCCACTCCGGATGACGCCCGTAGAATTCGCGGTAGTCGTCCGTGCCCGGTTGCAGCGTGTTGCGCGACTGCACGTTGTTGCGCTCGTCGAAGGCTTCCAGTTCACCAATCTGCACGTAGGGCTGAAACGGCATCGGGATTCCTCTGGCAGCCGCAGGCCGCCATTCGCATGGTGCGGTTCTCAAAGCCGCTATTGTGTCACAACCGGCAGGGGTTAGAGGCTGTTTTTGCGGAAGCGCTGGCCGCGTTCGAACTCGGCCTCCAGCTCGCGCGTGCGCAGGTTTTCGCGCACGTGCGCCAGTCGCTGCTCCAGCTTTTGCATCGCTTGCTGGATGTTGGCCGTGTTGGTCAGCGCGATGTCGCGCCACATCGAGTAGGGACTCGAGGCGATGCGCGTCATCTCGCGCAGGGCGCGGCCGCCGATGGCCAGCAATTCGGGGTCGTCGCCCAGTTCGTCCTCCACCGTCGCCGCCAGCGCCGTGGCCAGCATCTGCGGCAGGTGGCTGACCCAGGCACACAGGCGGTCGTGCTGCTCCAACTGCAAGGCCATGACGCGCGCGCCGATCGTCTCGACCAGCTTGAGGAACTCGCCCGCCTTGCCTGCCTGCGGGTCCTGCCCCGGCAACGGCGTGATCAGCCAGACGGCGTTGTGAAACAGGTCGGCGTCGGCCAGTTCGATCCCGCTGCGCTCCTTGCCCGCCATCGGGTGCCCGGCCAGGAATCTCGTCCGGGCCGCGTCGCCCAGCACCGCAAGCGCCCGCTCGACGATTGAGTCCTTGGTGCTGCCCACGTCGGTAATCAGCGCGTCGGGCGGAAACAGCGGTGTCTGCTCCAGCAGGTCGATGATCGCGCCCACCGGCGTCGCCAGCAGGATGACGTCGCTGCCCCTGACCGCCGTGAGTAAATCCTCATGGCCTTCGTCGATCACCCCGCGCGTACGCGCATGGTCCAGCTCCGCCCGCCGGTCGCAGCCGACGAGGCGGCCCTGAAAGCCCGCCCGCCGCGCCGCTAAAGCGAACGATCCGCCGATCAGGCCCACGCCGACGATAGTGATCTGTTGAATCATGGGTTGGGTTCCCGAACGGCCTTACGCCACCGCCCGGTCCACCGCCGTGGCGATCACGCGCAACTGTCTCATCAGTTCTTCAAACTGCTTCGGATAGAGCGACTGTGCGCCGTCTGAAACCGCCTTGTCGGGATTGCAGTGCACCTCGATCATGATGGAGTCGGCCCCGGCGGCTACGGCGGCGCGCGCCATCGGCGCTACCTTTTCGCGCCGTCCCGTGCCGTGCGACGGATCGCCGGCCACGGGCAGGTGCGACAGCTTGTGGCAGATCGGGATGGCCGAAATATCCATCGTGTTGCGGGTGTAGGTTTCAAAGGTGCGGATGCCGCGCTCGCACAGGATGACCTCGTAGTTGCCGCCGCTCATGATGTACTCGGCGCTGAGCAGCCATTCCTCGAAGGTGGCCGAGATGCCGCGCTTGAGCATCACCGGCTTGCGCATGCGTCCCAGCTCGCGCAGCAGGTTGAAGTTCTGCATGTTGCGCGCACCCACCTGGTAGATGTCCACGTAGGGCGCCATCAGCTCGATCTGCGAGATCTCCATGACCTCGCTGATCACCAGCAGGCCATACCGCTCACCGGCCTCCTGCATCAGGCGCAGGCCGTCTTCGCCCATGCCCTGGAAGGCATAGGGCGAACTGCGCGGCTTGAAGGCTCCGCCCCGCAGCACGCGCGCGCCGGCCTTGGCGACCGCCTCGGCCGCCGAAAACAGCTGCTCGCGCGATTCCACCGAGCAGGGACCGGCCATCACCACGACATCCTTGCCGCCGATGGTCAGCCCGTTCCGCAGGGAGATGACCGTGCCTTCGGGCCGGAAACTTCGCCCGGCGAGCTTGTACGGCGAACTGATCCGGTGCACCTGCTTGACGCCCGGAAGCACCTCGATGTCACGTATGTCGAAGTCGACCTTGGCTCCCACGGCCCCCAGCACCGTCTGCTGTTCGCCCGTCGAGCGGTGGACTTCAAAGCCGCGCCGTACCAGCTCTTCAATTACATCCTGGATCTGGTCCTGGTGGGCCAGTTCCTGCATGGCAACAATCATGGGTTAACTCACTCGTTTACTTCGGCGTCAAATTCCGTGCTGCCCGACGGCGTCGCCGCCCGCGCCTGGGCGCCTTCCTCACGCTGCAGCTTGCGCATCACGTCCATCACGCGCTCGAAAACATGCAGCAGGTCGCGATCCTTGAGCGGCCCGCGGTTCCACTGGCGGACGTTCTCATACACCGCCTGTTCGCGCTGCGGCTCATAGATCGGCATGGCTATCTGCCGCTTCAACTCGCCGATGGCGCTGGCCGCCTTGGCCCGTTCGTTTATAAGGGCGACCAGTTGCTGGTCGACCTCGTCGATTCGCTTTCGCCAGTCCGCAATGTCCATGGGATGTCCTTTGTCGAGCGCCCGCAGATGCCTGACTTGCCTATCGCACCGGGGCCGCCGCGCCGGATCGCAGATGTGTGATTAATTCTGCCACAGCTTCGGCAGCCGACCCGGGCTTTCTTTCCACTGCCTCGACCAGCGCCGAACCCACGACGACCGCCTCTGCATACTCGCCGACCGCCGCAAACTGCTCCGGCGTTGAGATGCCGAAGCCGACCGCGACCGGCAGCTTGGTAAAGCGCCGTATGCGCTTGACCAGCGCACCCGCATCGGGCGACAGCTCGGTGCGCGCGCCGGTCACACCGGTACGCGAAACCGCGTATACAAAGCCTTCGCTGGCCTCGGCGATGCGCCGCAGCCGCGCGTCGGTGGAAGTCGGCGCCGCCAGGAAAACCGTCGCCAGATTACGCGACCGCATGGCCCGCATATACTCGCCGGCTTCTTCCACCGGCAGGTCGGTGATCAGCGCCCCGTCGACTCCGGCCGCCTGCGCCGCCGCCGTGAAGCGCTCGAGGCCGAAACGCAGCAGCGGATTCAGATAGGAAAACACGATCAGTCCGGCATCGCTCTCCTGCCGGATCTGGCGCGCCACTTCCAGCACATCTTCCAGCCGGACACCCTTGGCCACCGCCCGCTCGCTGGCCCGCTGGATGACCGGCCCGTCGGCCACGGGGTCGGAAAACGGCACTCCCAGCTCGATGACGTCGGCTCCGGCGGCGATAGCAGCCAGCGCCACCCGCCGCGTGGTCTCCAGGTCCGGGTCGCCCGTTGTCAGGTAAGCGACCAGTCCCGGCTTGTTCTTGAATTGGATCGGCATTGAATTCTTCCTGCAGCCGACAGGCCGCCTGCTCAACTTCTTCTCAGGCTGGTAGTTCAGGTCCCCAAGGCTGCTGCTCTTACCCTACTGGTTGCGCGGCCCGGGCTTCAACTCTTATTCCCGTCCGTCCTGCCCGCACGCCGGGACGGCAGCGCATATGGCTCTCCTCATGTTCCCGATTCGACAAGGCTCGGCCAAACCTCATGCTGCGCCGGACATCGCGCGGCGCTCTCCCGGGCATCACCCGGTGTATCTGGTCCTTGGTGCGGCTCGGCTGGCGGCTGGGGCCAGTTACTTTTTTGCTTGCTGATTCATGCAGGAGGTAACCAACTGTGCATCATTCGCCGTTGGTCCCTGTCCCAGGGCGAGGACAGCTAAGCGTTGACACGGCCCCTGCCGTTTGGTCTAATTTCGACAGGTATTTACCATTCAGGGAATAACAGGCTGCCGGACGGTCTGGTCCGTGCCGCCGGGCTTTGTGGCCTTTCTGCCCGAGCCAAGTCATCCGTGCCCGTGGAGGGTTTTTTTGCGCAGGCGTTTTTACATTTTGTTTGTGTCTCGCGATGAGAACGGCGAGCTGCGCAAAATCCACATCCCGCTGCATTACCTGTACGTATTCCTGGCCGGCGCCGTGCTCGGCATGCTGACCATCACCGGCATCGCCGGCTCCTATACCCGCATGGCCATCAAGGTGGCCCGCTTCAACCAGCTCCGCTCCGAGAAAGATCAGCTGCGCACCAGCTACGGCAGGCTGGAACTGGAAGCCCGCGAAAAAGATCTGCAGGTGGCTTCGCTCGGCTCCCTGGCGAGCGAGGTCTCGACGCTTTACGGACTGAAAGCGCAGCCCCTGGGCGAACTTCCCGGCGGCATCAGCGAGCAGCAACTGGCCATGTCGGTTGACCAACTGGTTGCTTTGAAGCGTTCGGCCCTGACGGGCGCCGCCACCATCGGCATCGGCTCCGGTTCGGCGCTGCGCCAGTCGGTCAGCATCAGCGAATGGGCGCGGATGCAGGATGCTCCCAGCCTCTGGCCGGTCGAGGGCCGCATCACCGGACCCTTCGGCTCCCGCATCGACCCGTTCAACGGGGAAGGCGCCTTCCATCGCGGCGTCGATATTTCGGCTCCGCACGGCTCGGCGGTGATCGCTCCGGCCGATGGCATCGTGACCTACGCCGACTTCATGAGCGGTTACGGCCGCATGGTCGTCATCGACCACGGCTCCGGCATCGGCACCCGCTACGGACACTTGTCTGCGTTTTCGGTGTCGGAGGGCCAGCGGGTCTCGCGCGGCGACCGCCTCGGCTTTGTCGGCAGCAGCGGACGTTCCACCGGCGCGCACCTGCACTACGAAGTCTGGGTCCGCAACACCCCGGTCAACCCCTACAAGTACCTGCGCACCACCCTCGCCCACCTGCAGCACGCCAGTTTGCAGTAACAACTCGGGCGGAAGGCTTCCCTCCTATGTCGCGGAACTAGCGCATGTCGGGCTACGCGATCATGGTTTTCTTGCCTCTTGATAGAAACTCCCTCAACCAAGGTGTCAAGAGCCTCTCATGCGCCTGCGGATTTGCTTCGAGAAAGGCGAGAAACCTGTTACAGGCATGGTGGACTACACCGCGAATGCAAATCTCACATCCCGTCTTGCAGTGGTCGTGATTGTGTTCCAAAACACAGACAGGCTGCGTTTTGCAAGGCCCAGGATGATCGATACCGCGCGCATGGTGGTAGCAGTATGAGCTGTCATACCCGCAGACAGGGCAGATACCCTTTTGCATTTCTAACAGCTTATTTCGGAGTTTTTTCCGCTCGGCAGCTTTCATCGATCGCTTTCTCTTCACCGCCAAGAAGCCAAGAGACTTCCACGCCTAGAACGCAGGCAAGCGCCTTAAGCTCATAATCAAAAACATGGCGTAGGCCGTTTTCGACTTTGGCGATTGCTGCACGGTCAAGCTGGACACCTTGCCGAGCCAGCCTTCCCGAAAGTGCATCCTGCGTCAGCGCAGGTAGGCATGCTCGCCGGGCTCTAGCAACTCGCCGCCCGACGATGTTTTTGCGTGGAGGGCTTCTTTTCACCCGAAGAGAGTACCTTTGCGATTGGCTCTGTAGTGTTCTAAACTAGAACACTGTTTAATGTGCGCCGCTATGCAGGATCGAACCGATTCGGGGAGAGAATAACGATATGCGAACAGCAAACCGCCATTTCGCGAAGAGCACTAAAGAACCCCTGGAACCAAAAAATGAGGACCGCGCAAAATGGGGGGACTCGGCGATCTGCTCCTTCGCAAAGGCTGCCAATTTGAGTGGAGATTTGGCACACGACCCTCAAACCGTCCTTTGCGATTTGCTTGCTGACCTAATGCACTGGTGCGACAGCCGGGTTTCACATAGCAAACTCCAATGCGAGGTAGGCTTCGACTCCGCACTCAGGCGAGCACGCCTCCACTACGGCAAAGAACGGCTGCACGGCAAGCCTTGAAAGCACCAAATGAAGTGCCCTGACCGTTGGGCCGTCCGGATTGTCCGCTTCCTCGGCTAGCCCCTCCCCAACTCCCGCCTGACAACCAGTAGGCCAGTGATTTATACTTTTTATTTGCTTAATTGCTAATCCAGAAGTCAGGAGCTTCAAGCTTTCCATGCCTAAGCGCACATTCCAACCCAACCGGCGTCACCGCGCAAAGACGCACGGATTTCGTTCGCGCATGAAGACCAAGAGTGGACGGGCCGTGCTATCGCGCCGGCGAGCCAAGGGCCGCAAGCGCGTGTCCGTCAGCGCCGGGTTCCGCGACTAGTTGAGCCGCGTGATCCCCATGCATTCGGAGGCGCCGGGACGGCGCATCCGCAGAGACGAGAGTTTTCGCACGGATTCCATGTGCTGAGGCCAGCCGAGCCAGCGGTTCAGGGCGCGGGGCACAAGCCCAGGGAGGGAGAACACTCTCCCGGCCTGAGCTTCCCCCGCACGGCGCGCCTGTTGCAGCACTCCGCTTTTGAGCGGGTTTACAAGGAAGGTCGCCGGATTTTTTCCGGCAACGTGACCGTGTTTTACCGTCCGCGTCCGGCTGGTGACAGCCCCGCGGGCGCACGTGTTGGTTTTACCGTGAGCCGCGCCATGGGGGGAGCGGTTCGCCGCAACCGCATTAAGCGCCGCCTGCGCGAGGCCGTTCGCATGAACCTCTCCGCGCTGCGGGTGCCGGTGGATGTGGTGATCAATCCCAAACGCACCACCGCCGAAGCCGAGTTTTCGGCTTTGGCCGGAGAGGTCGCGCGGGCTTTTCGGCAGATTGGGCAGAAACTGGGCGGCAACACCTCGGAGCAAACGAGCGGAGGCGCGGGCGCATGAAGGCCCTGTTAACGTCGCTGCTGGCCGGTTACAAGCGCTGGATATCGCCTGCGCTGCCGGTGGCCTGCCGCTACCTGCCGACCTGCTCGGACTACGCCCAGCAGGCGATCGAGACGCACGGCGCGGCCTACGGCACGCTGCTGGCGCTCTGGCGCCTGTTGCGCTGCCATCCGCTGGCCCGGAGCGGCTACGATCCGGTTCCGCCTGTCGGCCGCTGTTCCTGCGGTCGCGGGCAATTGCAGGACTAGGCCCGCACGGAGCGCAGGCTCCCCCGGCCTCACACAAGCTTTCGCAGCCCACGGGCTGCCAGATTCAACCAAACAGAGCGGCGCCCCCAGGGGCGTTGCCGGACGGCGAGTAACCCTTGGCAGAATTCCAGAACCCTAACCAGAAACCCGGCATGGACAAGCGTTTCATGCTGACCTTCGGGCTTATCTTCGTCGTCCTGATGCTAGTACAGCCTCAGTTGACGAAGTGGTTCGGCGGTACCCCTCCACCGTCCACCAGCACTCCCGTACCCGGCCCGGCTGCCGCCCCCGCCGCCGCTCCTGTCGCAGCTGCTCGCGGTGCCGCCCCCGTCATCGGGACCAAGCAGGCCGCCTCCGAGCAGGAGGTCGTCGTCGAAAACGACGTCTTCCGCATCACCTTCACCAATCGCGGCGCTCTGGCCAAGAGCTGGATCATGAAGAACTACCGCGACGACCTCGGCAAGCCACTCGATCTGGTGCCGCAGTTGACCGCCGTCGAGGTGCCGGGCGGGCAGAATACGCTGGCAACCGGTGTCTACGGATTCCCGCTGTCCTATTACACCTACGACCAGGACCGGGGATTGCGCGACAGCCTGAACTCCGCGCTCTACACCGTCAGCACCAAAGATGGCGAGGATGGCAAGTCGCGCACCGTCACCTTTGAATACGCCGGCGGCGGCCTGAGCGTTCGCAAGAGCTTCACCTTTGACATGCCCTCGGGCAAGGGCACCATCGATCCGCAGAGTTACGTCTTCAAGGCGCAGAGCCAGGTCACGCAGAACGGCCAGCCCGTGAACGCCTTCCTCGCCTGGCCCGCGACGGGCTTCGGCGACCAGATGCTGCCGGCCGCCTACGCCGCCAACCGCATCGACGCCGAGGTGGCCGAAAAGGTCACGCGCCTCGAACCCAAGAAGGTCAGCAACGGCAACACCGAGCGCGCCGCTTACAACTGGGTCGGCACCATCAACCAGTACTTCGGCGCAACCTTCATGCCGGACCGTCCGAACGACCTGCTGACGATCACGCTGCACAACGAAGTCACCGTTCCGAAATCACTCGATAAGCCTAACGAGCGCGACAAGGTTGCCGTGCTCGGACTCGCCGTCGGCAGCCAGACCACCCCGGGCTCGACCAGCGGCCGGTGGTTCGTCGGTCCCAAGGCCGTCGACATCATCGACACCATCAAGGCTTCGCCTGCTTCGGGCCAGGCCGCCGGCCCCAACCTCGGTGGCTTGGTGGACTTCGGCTTCTTCAGCATCATCGCCAAGCCGCTGTTCCTGTGGCTGCGCTGGACGCAGCAGCACTGGGTCGCGAACTGGGGCTGGTCCATCTGCATTCTGACCGTCATCATCAACCTCGTGCTGCTGCCGCTGCGCATCATCAGCATGAAGTCGGCCCTCAAGATGCAAGCCGTGCAGCCGCAGGTCAACGCCATCAAGAAGAAGTACGAAAAGTACTCGATGAAGGACCCGCGCAAGCAGGAGATGAACCGCGAGATCTCGGCCGTCTTCAAGGAGCACGGCGCCAACCCGGCCAGCGGCTGCCTGCCGCTCGTCATCCAGTTGCCGTTCCTGTGGGCCTTCTACACCATGCTCAGCGCCGCGATTGAGCTGCGTCATGCGCCCTGGGGATGGATTCACGATCTGTCGTCGGCCGATCCGTATCACATCCTGCCGGTCCTGATCGTGGTCAGCACCTTCCTGATGCAGCGCATGACCCCGAGCCCGGGCATGGATCCGTCGCAGCAGAAGATGATGAACTTCATGATGCCGATCATGCTGGGCGTCTTCAGCTGGGCGGTCGCCGCCGGACTGGGCATTTACTGGCTGCTCGGCACCGTCATCGCCATCGCCCAGCAGTTGATCATGAACCAGACCTCGATGGGCCGGCAGATGAAGGAAGTGGCCGAGAAGCGGGCACGGCGCAAGGGCCTGATCGAAGGAAAATAGCAGTTGCAGGGCGGGAGCCGCGGCCGGCGCGCTCCCGCGATGTACAATCCGGCTGATCCTGGGAAGCGGGGACAAGCTGATGCCTATCGAAGACAAAATTGCAGCCGCCAAACGTATCGATGGTCTATTGCGCATGCTGATCCTGGGCGCGCACCTGCGCCTGCGTTATCGCATCACCGTGGATCCTCCGCTGCCGGAAGAACGCGACTGGGAAAAGCCCGTCATCCTGGCCGAGTTCAGCGGCCCCGATGCGCCGATACTGCTCGAGCGCAACGCCGAGTTGCTGCGTTCCTTCGAGCACATCGCGCAGGAGATGCTGCGCCTCGGCTACGACGATCACGACAAGATCAGCTTCGACGCCTTGAACCACCGCGCCATGCGCGTCGAGGAGCTGCGGCTTTCCGCCCGGGTCGCCGCCGAGCGCGTGCGCAAGAGCGGCGCGCCCTACAGCTTCAGCCCCATGACCTCACGCGAACGCCGCATCCTCCACCTCGCGCTGCGCGATGAGGTCGACCTGCGCACCGAGAGTCAGGGCGCGGCCGCGCATCGCTGCGTCGTCGTGTATCCCAAGGACTACAAGCCGGAAGCCGCACCCCGCGGCCGCCCCAGTGGCGGAGCTTTCTCCATCCGCCGCGGACGGCGCTAACGCAGCTTTACCCGGTGTGACGATTCGAGGCCCGCAGCCACCGCCGCGGGCCTCGCTCTTTTGCTGACGCAGCTCTTTCCCGCCGAATCTGCTAATCTGCGCTCGTGAACCTCGACGACACCATCGTCGCCATCGCCACCCCGCCCGGCCGCGGCGGACTCGGCGTGGTGCGTCTGGCCGGGCCCGAGGCGTGCAGTATCGCCGCCTCGCTGTTGCACCTTTCGCGCCCGCTCGCAGCGGGCCGCACCGTCCTGGGCGAACTGGTCGAGCCTTCCTCGGGTGAACGCATCGACGAAGTCGTCGCCACCTGGTTCGCCCGTCCGCACTCCTACACCACCGACGACGTGGTAGAGATCAGCGCCCACGGCTCGCCCGTCGTGCTGCGCCACATCGCCGAGCTGTCGATCGCGGCCGGAGCCCGCCTGGCCGAGCCGGGTGAGTTCACCATGCGCGCATTCCTCAACGGACGCATCGATCTCACGCAAGCCGAGGCCGTGCGCGACCTGATCGAAGCCCGGACGCTCTACCAGGCCAAGGTCGCCGCTCAGCAGCTTGACGGCGCCGTCTCGCACCGCATCGCGCCCATCAAGCAAGAATTGGTCGAGCTGATCGCCTTGCTTGAGGCTGGCATCGACTTCGCGGACGACGACGTGCCCGTCGCCCCGCCCGACCAGATCGCCTCCGCCATGGCCGCCGTGCGTGCGCCGCTTGAGCAGCTCGTTGCCTCGTTCGCCTACGGACGGCTGGTGCACGAGGGACTGACGCTGGCGATTGTTGGCCGTCCCAACGTAGGCAAGTCGAGCGTCTTCAACTGCCTCGTCGAACGCGAGCGCGCCATCGTCACCGCGACGCCCGGCACCACCCGCGACCTCGTCAGCGAGACCGTCGCGCTGGGTGGACTCCCGGTGCGCCTCGTCGATACCGCCGGCATCCGCGCCACCACCGACGAGGCCGAGAGCATCGGCGTGCGCAAATCGCTCGAAGCACTGGCTGATGCCGACCTGGTGTTGCTGGTCGTCGACGCCAACGCCCCGCGTAACGATGAAGACGACCGCCTGACCGCGCAGCTTGCCGGACGCCACGCGCTCATCGTCGAAAACAAGATCGATCTTGGCGAATCGTCAGCTGCTTCGGTCAGCGCTGCGCCCTCGCCCCTTGCCCGCGTGCGGACCTCCGCCGTGACCGGCGAGGGGATTTCCGAGTTACGCGCCGAGATCCTGCGGCAGATCGGGGTCGAGCACGGCCAGCAGGAGAGTGGATTCCTCACAAATCTCCGCCACCAGGGACTGGTGCGCGATTCGCTCCGCGCGCTCGACGCCGCCTCCACGGCGCTGGCCCAGCGGCTGCCCCACGAGGTGCTGCTCATCGATTTGCACAATGCGCTGCACCCGCTCGACGAGCTGACCGGCGCAACCACGGCGGACGATATTCTGGATTTGATCTTCAGCAGGTTTTGCATCGGCAAGTAGGCTTCCTTTTTCGGAGAAACGCTGACCGTCGACGGTTGATACCCGCAGTTCGCAGCGAGCCACGCAATGCGATGTCGTCACATGCGGGACACCGAAGACCATGAATCGAGGAGAAGCAAGCGCATGGCAGTGAACTACCAGTTGTACATCGACGGTGAATGGGTGGCGGGCTCGTCGGGCGAGACCTTTCCGACCGAGAACCCGTTTACCGGACAGGTGTGGGCCAACATCCCCCTGGCCACCGAGCAGGACGCCGAGCGCGCCATCGTGGCGGCCAAGAACGCATTTGAAGGCGAGTGGGGCCGTTTCAGCGGCGTCCGGCGCGCCGAGCTGATGTTCAATCTCGCCGACCTCGTCGAACAGAACGCCATCCACCTGTCGCGCATCGAGAGCACCGACAACGGCAAGGTGACCCGCGAGACCGAAACCCAGATGCACGGCGTCGCCCGCCAGATACGCTACTTCGCCGGCTATGCCGACAAGCTCTATAGCAAGGTCATCCCGCTCGACAACCCGAAGCTGTTTGACTACACGCTGCGCGAACCGCTGGGCGTGGTGGCGATGATCACTGCCTGGAACTCACCCATCTCGCTGCTGGCCAACAAGCTGTCGCCCGCGCTCGCCACCGGAAACACCGCCGTGGTGAAGCCCTCGCCTCACGCATCGGCCTCCACGCTTGAATTCGCCAAGCTGATGGAAGCCGTCGGCTTTCCCAAGGGCGTATTCAACGTCGTTACCGGCGACCGCGTCGGCGACCGCCTGACGACCTCACCCAAGGTGAACAAGATCAGCCTGACGGGCGGCATCCAGGTGGCGCGCCACGTGCTCGCCAAGGCCGCGCACAACATCACCCGCGTCACCATGGAACTCGGCGGCAAGAGCCCGAACATCATTTTCGCCGACGCTAACCTCGACCACGCCATCGTCGGCGCGCTGTCCGGCATCTTCCAGGCCACCGGACAGACCTGCGTCGCCGGCTCGCGCCTGCTGGTCGAAGACTCCGTATACGACCGCGTCGTCAGCGCCGTCGTGGAGCAGGCAAAGCAGATCCGGCTGGGCGATCCCTTCAAGAAAGAAACCGGCATGGGACCGGTGGCCAACCGCCGCCAGATGGAGCACATCCTCGGGCTGATCGGGCAGGCGGTCGCCGAAGGCGCGCAAATACTCACCGGCGGCAAGCGCGCGCAGGGAGCAGAACTGGAGCAGGGCTTCTTCATTGAGCCCACTGTGCTTGCCGCCTCCAGCAACCGCATGAAGATCTGCCAGAACGAGGTATTCGGTCCGGTGCTGACTGTGCTGCGCTTCCGCACGGAAGAAGAAGCGCTGGCGATCGCCAACGACACGCCCTACGGTCTGGCCGCCGGCGTCTGGACCAACGATCTGTCGCGCGCGCACCGCTGCGCCCGGGCGCTGGCGGCCGGCACGGTCTGGGTCAACACCTACCGCAGCGCGTCCACGCAGGCTCCCTTCGGCGGCTACAAGCAGAGCGGCTACGGCAAGGAGCGCGGCGAAGAGGCGCTCTACGAGTACACGCAGGTCAAGAACGTCATGATGGATTTGTCATCCGACGTATACGACCAGTACACGATGCGGACGTAAGAAGCACGCAGCAAGCAACTGCGGGGTGAGGAATTCCTTCTTCACCCCGTATCATCAGAAGCCGCCCGGCACACTCTTGTTGAAGTAGTGCACCAGCCGCCGCCATGCGGAATCGCGAATCTCTCGCTTCAGATCAGAATTCCAACTCCTCCATATTCGCGGCGCCCAGCGAATCCTATTTCCCTCATGCACCACGACCCTCTCCGTCAGGTATCGGACCGGTTGAACTCGGATGACCCGCTCCCATTCGCTCATTGTCCGCGAGGAAAGCGTTCCAGGCGGAACCCTGTTCGGGTTCTCCTCTGCCTTCTTCCGCGCTGATCTCTCTAAAAAGAACTCTTGGAACTTTTCCGCCAGATTCCGCAGCGGCACACATCCATCACCATCGGCCATGTCGCACATGAACACCAGCAACAGCATCTTGTAGCAAAGCACCATTCGCTGGGTTTCGATATCAAACAAAATCTCGTAGGCAGTCACCGGGAGCACCCCGGGCGTTGTGACTGCCTCGACACAGGTATCGGCACCATTTGGATTCCGCTCCGCACAGGTGCGCATACGGCGCACAAATTCACCTTCGGGGTATTCGCGGAACTCGTACCCAAATTCATCGAGGAATGACTTGTGCTGCGGCACGAGCCGATTAGCAATGAACATCAAACGGAGGTGCGTTGACGGATTCTTTGCTCGGTAATCGAAGAAGTAATAGAAGTGGCGTTGAAGATGATCCTCATCCAGCCGCCCTCTCTGTATCTCGACGAGGAGGTGCCTTGAGAGATTGTCCTCAAAAAGAACGTCCGGGCGAAGCCCGTTGATGACAGGTTGCCGCCTGATCAGGGTCAGGCCCGGCTCAATAAAAAGATCCGGGCAGTTCGCTACCGCCAGTTCCATGTCGCGTTCGAGCATGACGGCAAGTTAGAACTGAACCCGGATCCTGTCAATGCGCGCTTCACAGATTCAAGTTCTTCATCGCCCGATCCGGATAACGCTGGCCGGAGGCGGCTCCCGGCGGGATCGCCGCCGAAATGCGCTTGAGGTCTTCGTCGCTCAGCTTCACCTTCAGGGCTCCCACGTTCTCATCCAGGTACTTGATGCGCTTGGTGCCGGGAATCGGGATGATGTCGGTGCCTTGCGCCAGCAGCCAGGCAATCGCCACCTGCGAAGGCGGCGGGCCCAGTCCCTGCGCGATCTGCTTCACGGTCTCGGCAATCGCCAGGTTCTTGCGCAGATTCTCGTCCTGGAAGCGCGGGCTGGTGCGGCGCGTGTCCCGTTCGCTCAACTCGGCGGGGTTGGTGATCGTGCCCGTCAGAAAGCCGCGGCCCAGCGGGGCATATGCCACAAACGAGATGCCCAGTTCACGGCAAGCAGGCAGCACGTCCCTCTCCGGATCGCGTGTCCACAGCGAATACTCGGACTGGAGCGCGGCAATGGGGTGAACTTTCGCCGCGCGCCGGAGCGTCGCCGGAGCCGTTTCGCATAGTCCGAGGAACCGCACCTTGCCCGCCTTCACCAGCTCGGCCATCGCGCCCACCGTGTCTTCAATCGGCACGGTGTCGTCCACGCGGTGCTGGTAGTAGAGGTCGATCACGTCGACGCCCAGCCGTCGCAGGCTGGCGTCGCAGGCCTGCTTCACATACTCGGGCTTGCCCGAGATGCCGAGCATGGCGCCGGTCTTGGGGTCGCGCACGTTGCCGAACTTGGTGGCCAGAAAGGCTTCGCTGCGGCGTCCCTGGATGGCCTTGCCGACCAGCTCTTCGTTGTGGCCCACGCCGTACATGTCGGCCGAGTCCAGCAGGTTGATGCCGAGGTCAAGCGCGTGCTGAATGGTGGCAATCGACCCGGCATCGTCGCGCTCGCCATAGAACTCCGACATGCCCATGCAGCCCAGGCCAAGGGCGGAGACCTCCACGCCGGTGCGGCCCAGCGCGCGGCGTTCCATCGTTCCCTGCGATCCGTTCTTCATCGAATAGGCTCCTTGAAATTGCGGTGGTGTATGTATTTTAGACAAGTCGGCGGGGCGGCAGGGTGCAAACCGTTCGCGCTGGCGGCGGCTGTGCAGGGCGCCGCTGGTTCCGGTACAATCGAGTGTTCGCCTTTTTTTTCGCGCTCGAGCAGCCGCACTGGTGGCGGCCCGGCCGAGGCGGCCGCTGGCTGCCCGCGACGCGAATACCAGCAAACATCAGGAGAGTTTTTCATGGCAATTCCCGCGACCCAGATGCGCCCCGGCATGGTCATCCGCCACAATAACGAGCTGTGCTCGGTCTTCAGCGTCGAGCACCGCACGCCCGGCAACCTGCGTGCCTTCATTCAAGCCCGCCTGCGCACCCTGCGTACCGGGGCGATCTTCGAGCACCGCTTCCGTTCCGGCGACGCCATCGACAAGATCACGGTCGATGAAGTGAAGATGGAGTTCCTCTACCAGGAGGACGAGCACTACACCTTCATGAACATGGAAAACTACGAGCAGCTGGCGCTGGGACGCGACACGCTGGGCGACGCGGTCGATTACCTGACGCCCAATCTGCAGATTACGGTCGAGTTTTTCGACGGCAAGCCGGTCGGCATCGAACTGCCGCAGGCGGTGGAGTTGACGGTGGTCGAGACCGAGCCCGGCCTCAAGAGTGCCACGGCTTCGAGCGTCACCAAGCCGGCCAAGACCGAAACCGGGCTGGTCGTGCAGGTGCCTCCCTTCATCAATGAAGGCGAGAAGATCCGCGTGGACACCAGCGAAGGCGCCTACCTGTCGCGCGCCTAGTTTTTGCCCGATATGCAAAACGCCCCATCCTTCAGGATGGGGCGTTGCTGTTTCTTGCGGTACTGCGCGGTCAGCGCTGCCGCGTTCCCAACGCCAGAATCATCTTCTCCACTCGCTGCAAGTCCTCTTCCGTATCCACGCCCACCGTGTCATACGGGGTCTCGCCCACGTAGAGATCGACGCCGTTTTCGAGGAACCGCAACTGCTCCAGCCGCTCGGCGCGCTCCAGCGTGCTCTCCGGCCAGCCGCAGAACTTATCGAGCGCGTCCCTGCGATAGGCGTAAAAGCCCAGGTGCTTGTAGTAGCTCGGCCCCGCGCCGTCGCGGTCGAAGGGAATTGCCGCGCGGCTGAAGTAGAGCGCACGGCCCGCGCTGTTGGTCACGACCTTGACCACGTTGGGATTCGCCGTCTCATGCGGCTGCATCGGCGTCTTGAGCGTGCCCACTTCGACGCCGTCGCGCATCACGCCCAGCAGCGCCTCGACGTGCTCGGCCCGCGCCAGCGGCTCATCGCCTTGCACGTTCACGTAAACGTCGGCGGCCACCTGCTGCGCCACTTCGTGAATGCGGTCGGTACCGCTGCGGCACCGCGCTGAAGTCATCCTCACGGCAATCGCGTTGGCGCGGCAGAAGTCGTAGATCTCGGCCGCGTCGGTCGCCACCAGCACGTCGCCGGGCTGCACGGCATGGCGGACCGCGTGGTAAACGTGCTCGATCATCGGACGGCCGGCGATCAGCCGCAGCGGTTTTCGCGGCAGCCGAGTGGAGGCCAACCGCGCCGGAATTACGACCAAGGCGCGCATGTTAGCAGTTTCCGCCAGCGGCGCGGCCATGGCAAGTGCCGCTGCAGATGCACAAAACCCCCCACCCTGGCTTCGCCCTTCGGACTCCGCGAGGGTGGGGCCAAAAGCGAGGACCAGAGATTACGTTTTCTTCATGGCCGCCATTACCCGTTCCGGAGTCATCGGCAGGTGCCGCAGGCGCGCGCCGGTGGCATCGTAGACCGCATTGGCAATGGCCGGCGCGACGCCGGAAATCGGCGGCTCGCCGATGCCGAGCGGCTCGGTGAGCGGCGACTTCACCAGCACCACTTCCATTCTCGGCAGCCACGAAAAGCGCGGAATGTCGTAGCTGTCGAAATTCCTGGTGGCAAACACGCCATTGCGGAAGCGCAGCTCTTCGGCCAATGCCGTGCCGATGCCGAACAGCGTGCAGCCTTCCACCTGCATGGTGGCGCCAACCGGATTGACGATGACGCCCGCATCCACCGCGTTGACGATGCGCAGCACCCGGATCGCTCCGGTCTTCGCATCCACCTCCACCTGGGCAATCGCGCAGGTAAATGTGTCCTTCATCCAGCCGCAGGCAACGCCGATGCCTCGTCCGCTCGGTGCTTTGGCGGCTGGCTTGTAGCCAAACTGCTTCACCGCCGCCTCCAACACGCGGCGCAGGCGCGGCTCGCCCTGGAGGTGGCGGATGCGGAACTGCACCGGATCAGCGCCCGCTAGCGCCGCTAGTTCGTCCATATAAACTTCGTGGGCGAAGACGTTGCTCACCACCGCCGGAGCGCGCCACGGCCCCACATTGAACGGCTGCATCCCGGCGGGCACCTTCTTGACCGTGGTGAACCAGTGGCCCACCAGCGATGTGCTCCGGTTGGGAAAGTCGTAGTGGGTCTCCGCGCTTCCGTCGCCGGCGCCATACACCTTGTAGTTGTAGGAGCTGACTTTGCCCTCTTTGGTCAGGCCCGCGCGGATACTCATGACCGCCGCCGGACGGTGGCCGTTGTGCATGATGTCCTCGGGACGCGACCACACGATCTGTATGGTCCGACCCGGCATCAGCATTGCCACCTTAGCGACCTCCACCACGTCGAGCGTGTTCATGCTTTTGCCGCCGAAGCCGCCGCCTACGTAAGGTCCGGCAATCACCCGCACGTTCTTGGATTCAAGTTTGGTGGCGCGGCTGATGGCGTCGCGGGCAAGGAACGGAATCTGCGTGGCGGCCCAGACCGTCAGCTTGCCGTTCTCGAAGCGGGCCACGTTCGTGTGGGTCTCCATCGGCGCGTGGTAGGCGGACGCCGTGGTATAGCTTCGCTCGACCACGCCGGACTTGCCATCGGCCGAGGCGGCAATCAGCTTCTCGCCCGCAGTCAGGTCGCCCTTGGCACTGAGCACCTCAAACTTGTCGGCAAACGTCAGCAGATGCGCAAAGATATTCCTGTCGTCGAGGCCGTCGGGTTGATGCTGCCACTCGGCCTGAACCAATCCCAGCGCGTTGTCCACCACGTCGGGCTTTTCATGCAGCAGCGCAACGAAATCGCCGTCGCGGACCACCTTGATTCCGGCGACCTCCGCCAGCCTGGTGTCGATCGCCTTCAGCTTCGCGCCAAATACACTCGGGCGCACCACGCGCGCGTGCAAGGTCCCGGGCATGCCGAGATCGGCCGCATACTTCGCCTTGCCGGTAACCTTATCGATGCCGTCCAGCCGCAGCACCGAAGTCCCCATGACCTTGAATTGCACGGGCGTCTTGGTGGGAATCTTGACCTGGATATGCCGGTCGATGCGTTTTCCCTCGACCATCGCGGCGTAGCTGATGCTCTTCGCCGCAGCGCCCGCTGCGCTGACCACGCCATTCTTTACGCGCAGTCTGGACACCGGCGTCTTGAGCTTCTCGGAAGCCATCGCCAGCAATACAGCGCGGGCCTCGGCCAGCGCGGCCCGGAAGAACAGGTGGTATTGATTGAAGGTCAGCGAGCCGAAGGTGCCGATGTCCCACGGACAAAGCTCGGTGTCGCCCAGCACCATGTCCACTGACTTCAGGTCCACGTCCAGTTCATCCGCGCAGCACTGCGTCAGAGCCGTCTTTTGCCCCGAACCGATCTCGACCTTACCTACGAAGCAAGAGATGCGCCCGTTTGGCTCCACGTGGATGTAAGCATTGAAATCCTTGGGAAAGGGAAGGGTGTGCTCTTGCGCCGAAGCCAGCCGAGCCAGGGGCATAGTGGCCGAGCAGATCAGCATCAGGCCCACGCCCGTGCCGGTGATCTTCAGGAAGTCGCGCCGGTTCGTCTGCCCGAAGCCGGGCGTAATCTTGTCCGTCGCCATTACGCGCCTCCCTTCAGCGTTCCGCCCACGTCTTGGATCGCGTCCAGGATGCGGTGC
>CAINCZ010000008.1 GCA_903847195.1 uncultured Acidobacteriota bacterium
CGGCCTCTTGCTGCCTGCCCATTCCCCGCGCTCTTCGCCAAATTTGCTAAACTGGTGGGTGGTGCTCAGCCTCCGATGTAACGTTTCTCCCCCAGCACCGCTGGTTATCGGGTACGCCAAATCCCGCGCCGAAACCCGGCGCCAGGGCTGCGGCTGGTGAGGCGCCCAAGCCGATATGATCCAACTTTCTTCGGCCGGAAAGCGTTTCGGCCCCAAGTTGTTGTTTGAAGGTCTCGATTGGCTCATCACGCCGCGCGATCGCGTGGGCCTGGTGGGTGCGAACGGCACGGGTAAGACGACCTTGCTCAAGGTGCTGGCGCGCCTCGAGCCGCTCGATTACGGCGAAATCACCTTCGCCAAGGGGATCACCTCCAGTTACCTGCCGCAGGACGGTCTGACACTTTCGGGACGCACCGTGCTCGCCGAGTGCATGTCGGTGTTCGGCGATCTGCTCGCGATGGAGCAGGAGATGGAGCGTCTCATGGGGAAGATTGCCGAACTGGACCCCGAAGGCGACGAGTACCAGCGGGTGAGCGAGCGCTTTCATGCCCTCGACACCGAGTTCCGGCACCGCGACGGGTACTCGCTCGAGGCACAGGCCGGGATGGTGCTGGCCGGTCTGGGATTCCCGCAATCCGATTGGCACCGCCGCACGGAGGAATTCTCGGGCGGCTGGCAGATGCGGATTGCCTTGGCCAAGCTGTTGCTGGAAAAGCCCAACCTGCTGCTGCTCGACGAGCCCACCAATCACCTTGACCTCGAAGCCCGCAACTGGCTGGAAGAGTACCTGAACGATTATCCGCACGCTTACCTGCTGGTCTCGCACGACCGCTTTTTCCTCGACGTCACCGTCGATAAGATGGTCGAGATCTGGAACCAGCGCGTCCACTTTTACAGCGGCAATTACGAGAAGTACCTGGCGGAGAAGACCGCGCGGCGAAGCCAAATCGAAGCGGCTTACAAGAATCAGCGGGGGCGTATCCAGCAGCTCGAAGTGTTCATCAACCGCTTCCGCTACACGGCCACCAAGGCCAAGCAGGTGCAGAGCCGCATCAAGGAACTCGACCGCATGCAGCGCCTCGAGATCCCGCTCGAGGAGAAGGCCATCCGCTTCAGCTTCCCCCAGCCCAAGCCCAGCGGCCGGACGGTGGCGGAGTTCAAGCAGGTGGCCAAGAGCTACGGCGCCAAGCAGGTGTTCCGCGAGGTGAGCTTCACCATCCAGCGAGGCGAGCGCGTGGCCCTGGTGGGCGTGAACGGAGCGGGGAAATCAACCCTGCTCAAGCTGCTGGCCGGTATCGAGCCGCTGAGCGGGGGAGAGTACAAGCGGGGCCACCAGGTGGAGGTGGATTATTTCGCCCAGGACCAGTACAAAGCGCTGGATGCGGAGGCGCGTCTGCTCGACGACCTGACGCGCGCCGCCCCCATGTCGCTCAGCACCCAGACGGAGCTGCGCAGTCTCCTGGGCTGCTTCCTGTTCAGCGCCGATGATGTCTTCAAGCGCATCGGCGTACTTTCGGGCGGCGAGCGCAATCGCTATGCGCTAGCGCGAATGCTGCTGCGCCCCTCAAATTTCCTGCTCCTCGACGAACCTACCAACCACCTCGACCTGCGCGCCAAGGACGTGCTGCTGGAAGCGCTGGCGGAGTACACCGGCACGGTGGTGTTCGTCTCCCACGACCGCTATTTCATCGACAAGCTGGCCACGCGGGTGTTCGAGATCGGCGGCGGCGAAGTGAATGACTTCCCG
>CAINCZ010000009.1 GCA_903847195.1 uncultured Acidobacteriota bacterium
TCCAGCAGCACAGGACGTGTGAATGAAAAAAGCGAATACGGACATGGTGACCGGCGGAGCATTGCGCAACCCGCTGCTCATCAAACTGGCAGAGGCGGCGGCCCGCTTCACGGGCATGGGCCTGATTGCGGTGCTGCCGGAGAAGGAAGGCGGGCAGCAGGTGACTCTCAGCGGACACGTCGAGCGTCCGCTGTTTTGCCGCATGATTCAAGGCACTCAGGAGGGCGCCAAGCATTGCAAGATCTGTCATGTCCTGATGGCTGTCGCCGCCAGTCGCGAAGGTGTGCGCGAACGGCGCTGCCACGCCGGGCTTGCGGCGCTCATCTCCCCATCGACGACGATGCAGGGGAACGATCTGGTGGTGCTCAGCACCTGCCTGTTTGTGCCCGGAAACCGGGCGGAGGCATGGGCGCAAGCCCGCGAACGTGGCCTTCAACTCAAGCTGGATTTGAAACGCTTCCGGGAGGCCTTCGAGGCGATCCCGAAACTTAGCCCGGACAAGCTCGAACTGGCGCGCTCCTTCATGGCGATCGTTGCGGAAGCCATCACGGAACTGGAAGCCCGCCATAAAGCTGAAGCGCAACTGGGCGCCTTGCGCGCTCCGGCCGAACCGAAGATGCAAATACAAACGGCATTGAAGCAGGCGCTGAAAAGCGGCCACGCGACGGTGGCGCAGCAGCCGGCGAAAGATTCTGCCCTCCAACAAGACGAGTCCTGCCCGATCTTGATCAAGGTCGTTACGGACCTGATCGAGCACCGGCCAAACCTGCCCTACAGCGTATCCGCGATTGCCGCGGCAGCCCGGATCACTCCCAGCCATTTCTCGGCCCTGTTCCGCCGCTGGATGGGACAGAGCTTTGTGAAACTGCTCAACACGAAGCGCGTCGAAGCCGCCAAGGCTCTGTTGCGCGACCCCACCCTTTCGATCGGCGAGGTCGCTGGCCGCGCAGGCTATACGGATGCGAACTATTTCGCCCGCTGCTTCAAGCAGGCCACCCATATGACGCCACACGAGTGGCGCAACAAACTTCCGCTGAAATGATCGCGGGCTGAGGTGGTGTCCTCCGGACGTCAGACGGCGATGCAGTTGAAGATGGTGAAGGGGAGGAAGGCAGTGAAGCCGCGCCGGGAGCTCACGAACACGTTGGCGCACTCGCCGCAGTCGGCGCAGATGGTCTTTTGGATCTGCGTCAGTTTGGCCGGCGCGAGGTTGTAGCAGCGCGCGAGGTCGAGCGAGTTGAGCGGCAGCGGCGGCGCCGGCGTGGTGGCCTCGACCCGCCACCCGGACTCCATCAGCGCCATGCAGAGCGCCGTGCGCATGGGAAACCACTTGTCAGTCCCCATCAACTCGTAGAGCTTGTTGAGGCATTTGGCGGCGGCGGCCTCTTCGAAGCAGGTGGTCTGGTGGATGAAACTCTCGCCAGGCTGCATGACGCGGCGCAGCCGCTTCAGGATCGGCAGCAGCCCGTCGCGGCCGAAATGGTGCAACACCGAGCGCATGACAAAAAGGACGGTCTCGTCCGACTGGGCGAACTGCGCACGGCGCAGGCTGGTCAGCGAGGTCTTGATGTGTTTGACGCGCGGGTCTTTGCCTTGGCCGAGTTGTGCGGCGGAGGCGTCGAGGTTGATCAGGCGGGCGTTGGCCGCCAGTCCGCGGCGGGCCAGTTCGTGCAACAGGAAGCCCGTGCCGCCGCCGAGGTCCACGATCGCCTGCGGCTGGGCCCGCTCCGCGGTGACCTGGATGAGCTTGGTCAGCGTCGCAGCCACCGTCGGGTTGGAGAAGTAGCCGCCGTGGATGCGCTCCCACTCCGCGCCGTGGACGGCGCGCTCCGGCGTGAGCGGCTGGCGCGCGGGCGTCTCCGGCCCGGATAAATTCTTTGTTATGCCCATGAAAGTCCCTTTCGCGGGCGGAGCATACCGCGCACCTTCCGGCGGCGCACGGAAAAACGGTTCGCGGTGGCGGGCGGCATGTGGTAGTTTCCCGCGCGAAATTCCGGCGGGCCGGATTTCCAAGGCTTGGAAGGCGCCAAGGGCAGCCTCTCCAAGGCAGGGAAATTCCGGTGCCGGCCAGCAGCAGACCTTGAAAGGGAACAACATGAGAAGCGATATCGTCAAAAAAGGTTTCGAACGCGCGCCGCACCGCAGCCTGCTGCGGGCGACGGGCTTGGATGCGGCCGCCATCAACAAACCGTTCATCGCCGTCTGTAATTCCTATACCGACGTCATCCCCGGCCACGTCCACCTGCGCAAGGTGGCCGACATCATCAAGAAAGAGATCGTCAAGGCCGGCGGCACGCCGTTCGAGTTCAACTGCATCGGCATCTGCGACGGCATCGCGATGGGCCACAGCGGCATGCTCTACTCGCTGCCGTCGCGCGAGCTGATCGCCGATTGCGTCGAGACGA
>CAINCZ010000010.1 GCA_903847195.1 uncultured Acidobacteriota bacterium
ACGGTACGGCGCAAGCTGCTGCATGAATGCGACGTCCACACGCTGCTGCGCCTGCCGACGGGTATCTTCTATGCGCAGGGCGTGAAGGCAAACGTGCTGTTCTTTGGTAGTGTCAAACAATTTGTGTAAACGTCTTAGTTGAGGTTGATGATCGCTCATGCGCATTGCTCTGGGAAGCGAGCTTCCCAGAGCAATGCGAACCGGTTGAGCGCCTCACGCCAGCCTTGGACGGCATTCCATTTCCGGGCCAGATTGCGAAGCGCCAGGTACATCACTTTCAAAGCCGCCTCTTCGCTGGGAAAGGCGCCCCGCGTCTTGATCGCCTTGCGCAGGCTCATGTTCAGCGATTCGATGGCGTTGGTGGTGTAAACGATTTTCCTGATCTCAGCCGGGAACTGGAAGAACGGGATCACCCCCTGCCAGTTCCGCCGCCACAACGCGGCGATCGTCGGATACTTGCCGTCCCACTTCGCGGCGAACTCCGCCAGTTGCCGCTCCGCCTCTTCCAGGGTCGCCGCCCGGTAGATCGACTTCAGGTCATGCGCTACCTGCTTGCGCTCTTTCCAGTTCACATAGTTCAGGCTGGCTCGCACCATATGCACGATGCACAACTGCACCGTCGTCTGGGGATACACCGTCTCAATCGCCTGCGGAAAGCCCTTCAGCCCGTCCACGCAGGCGATGAAGATGTCCTTCAGCCCGCGGTTCTGCAGCTCGGTCAGTACCTGCAGCCAGAACTTCGCACCCTCGTTGGCCGACGTCCACAGCCCCAGCACTTCCTTGTGGCCCGCCATGGTCACCCCGATGGCCACATACACGGCCCGGTTCTCCACCCGCCCGTCGCAGCGCATCTTCACCATCAGCGCATCCAGATAGACGATCGGATAGACCTCATCCAGCGGCCGCGACTGCCATGCCTTGACCTCTTCGATCACCGCATCGGTCACGTTGGAGATCAGCGCCGGCGACACCTCTACCTGATAAATCTCTTCCAGGTGCCCCTGAATCTCCCGCGTCGTCATGCCCCGCGCATACAGCGACAGGATCTTGTCGTCGAAGCCGGCAAAACGCGTCGTGCCCTTGGGAACCAGCTTCGGCTCGAAGCTCGCCTCCCGGTCGCGTGGTATGGCTATCTCCACCGTGCCGAAGTCGCCTTTTAAGCGCTTGCGGCTCTCACCGTTGCGGCTGTTGCCGCTGTTGTTCCCCGCCGGAGAATGCTTCTCATAGCCCAGATGCGTGGTTAGCTCCGCTTGCAGCGCCCGCTCCACCAGCGCCTTGGTCAGCTGCTTCAGCAGCCCGTTCTCCCCTATGATGTCCTCTGGCTTCTCATAGTCCGCCAGCAGCTCATCGATCACTTTCGGGTCAATCGCCATACGATCTCCATGTTCTTATAGGGAAGATCGTTTACACAAAAAGAATTACACCCTCCTAACATTGTCTCCGTAGCGACGGGCCGCACTTTCCAGGGCGGCCTTTTCCTTTTTCAGACCCTAAGGCAACTCCCCGCCCTGAACTTCCACCCGCCGAGAACATCTCCTGCCTGCACAGCGAATCCTGCGCTCTGCCGTCACGGCCTCGTCCGTCCACTACCGCAGCAAGCGGTGTTTGAACCTGCGTTCACCAGAAGCGTAGCTGGCGACCGTGTGCCCATTCCCCCGCAGCAGGTACTTGTAGGTCGTCAGGCCTTCGAGACCCACGGGACCCCGGGCGTGCGTCTTTCCGGTGGCGATGCCGAGTTCGGCTCCGAGCCCATACCGGAAGCCGTCGGAAAAGCGGGTTGAAGCGTTGTGATAAACACCGGCGGCATCGACGCGTGCCAGAAACTCTGCGGCAGCAGCGGCATCCTCGGTCACGATTGAGTCCGTATGCCTGGAGCCCCAGCGGTTGACGTGATTGATGGCCGCATCGAGCGAATCGACGATGCGAATGGCGACAATGAGGTCGGAGTACTCGGTACTCCAGTCTTCTTCGCTCGCCGCGCCAAGGCGCTGATCGGCGGCAGGGGCAAAACGCGCGTCGGCGAGAGTCTTGAGCGTAAGCGGGCAGCCGCGCACTTCAACCCCGGCGCCGAGCAACTTCCCCACCAGTTCAGGCAGCAGCGAGCAGGCGATATCGGCGTGGACCAGTAAAGTCTCGACGGCGTTGCAGGCGGCCGGATACTGGACCTTGGAATCGAGCGCGATGGCGACGGCCTTGGCCGGGTCGGCGGCGCGGTCAAAATAGACGTGGCAGATGCCTTCACCGTGGCCGAGCACGGGAATGCGGCTGTGCGCCATGATGTAACGCACAAACGCATTGGAGCCCCGTGGAACCACGAGGTCGATTAGGTCGTCGAGCTTCAAAAGCTCATTTACGTCTTCACGCGTATGCAACAGCGTGGCTGACTCCACGGGGACCTCGGGAAAGGCCGCCAGCGCTTCGCGCCAGACCGCTTCCAGCACGGTGTTGGTGTGTTCCGCCTCGGAGCCTCCCTTGAGCAGCACGGCGTTGCCGGAGCGCAGCGCGAGCGACGCAATCTGGGGCAGCACTTCGGGCCGCGCCTCAAAGATGACGGCGAACAGTCCCAGCGGGCACGAAATCTTGTGCAGCGTCAGGTCGTCGTCGAGCGCGGTGACGGACAGTTCGCGGTTCAGCGGATCGGGCAACTGTGCCACGCCGCGCACGTGCGCAGCCATGTCGGCTACGCCCCGCTCGCTGGTCTGCAGGCGTTTGAAGAGCGCACGAGACATGCGACCGGCTTCGACCTCGGGGCGGGCAGCGGCGCAGTCGAGGGCGTTGGCGGCCAGGATGTCGGCAGCCCGCCGCTCGATGTTGTCGGCCGCGGCGAGCAGGGCGCGACGGCGTTGCTCGTCGGTCAGATTGGCCAGGCGTAGAGCGGCTTGGCGGGCGCGACGGGCCTGTTCAGGAACAGTAATGGCTGCGGCGGACTTAGCTTCGGTCGTCATGGTCATTCTCGAAAAGCACAATGTTGTTGCGGGTCACCAGCACGGACGCCTTGGCGGCACTCGATACCCCTGCGTCGGCGGCCTGCGGCAATTCCTCGCTGCCCTGGTTGGCAATACCGCGCGCAAACTCCCGGCCGTCAGGCCCGGCAATGGCAATCACGTCACTGGCGCGGAAACTGCGCTCAATGCGGACTACGCCCGACCAGAGCAGGCTGGCCTTGCGCTGCGTAAGCGCCTCGCGGGCGCCTTCGTTGACGAACACCAGTCCGCGCACATCGGCGGCAAAGGCAATCCAGCGGCGCTTCCCTGCCATGCGCGAGCTGGCGGGGAAAAATACCGTGCCCACCGCATCCCCGCGAAAGATGGCATCGAGGATGGCGGGGCGCGTTCCGTCGGCGATGATGACGATGGCGCCGGCGCAGGTGGCAATCTCGGCGGCCTCGAGCTTGGTCAGCATGCCGCCGCGTCCGCCCTGCGAAGGTCCGGTGGCAAGCGCCTTGATCTCGTCATTGATCTCGCTGACGTAAGGAATGCGCGAGCGCGACGAGTCCTGCATGCGCAGCAGTCCGGAGACGTTGGAGAGCAGAATAAGCGCGTTGGCGTCAACCTTGCTCGCAACCAGCGCGGCCAGCCGGTCATTGTCGCTGAAAATGCGTGTCTTGGTTCCCTGCCGAACGGATTCAAGCTCAGCCGTGGAAACAGTGTCGTTTTCGTTGACGATCGGGACGACCCCGAGCTTCAGCAACTTCTCGACGGTGCGCCGCAGATTGGACGAGCGGCCGCGCGCCATGAAGTCGTCTTCGGTGAGCAGAACCTGCGCGATGGGTACGCCCAGCGGGCTGAACAGTTGTTCATACGAGTGCATGAGCAGCGACTGCCCGACGGCGGCGCAGGCCTGCTTGGTCACGACGTCGTCGGTGCGCGTGCGGTGCAGGCCGAGCCGGCTGCGTCCCAGGCCAACCGCTCCCGAGGAGACGACGACAACCTGCACGCCAGCCGTCTGCAAACGGGCCACACAAGCCGCCAGCGGCTCCAGACGTTCGAGCGAGAGATGCCCGTCAGCACCGGAGACCACGTTGGTACCAAGCTTGATGACGATGCGGCGTGCCGACTGCAGGCGGCGCATGCGTTCCTGGTGATATTTCAGAGCGCTGGAATCGGCTGAAGTCATTGATTCTTCTGGATACTAGGTGGCATTATCGTAACACACTCAAGTAGCCATGGCTGGCCGTGGCCCAGGGCGCTGAATTACTATTGAGTGACAGCGAAAAAAGTTGTCGGCCCCGGGCTGAACTAGAAACCCGAACCTACCTACAATCATCCAAGGGCAGTTACAGGCATTCGCAAACGGGTGGAGCAACTTCACCCAGAGGCTGGGGTTCCAGCGAAAGGAGGCAGCGATGGTGATTGCGACGGTCGCATGGTATGCATTAGCCGTGTCACCATGGGTTCGCCTTCTGCGGCACTGGGGCGGAATCGGCCTTCTGGCTATCGGGGTACTCGGCACGGTAGTGCCGCTGCCGTGCGGACTTGAACTGGCAACGGTCATCCTGGCCGCGCGGCATCGCGACCTGTGGTGGTATTACGGGCTGATGGCGACGGCGGGAAGTTGCCTGAGCGGAACGGTTTTCTATTACCTCGGCTGGAGCGGCGGAACGCAGCTGCTGAAACGGCGGATTTCCGCCAAGCAGGCTGCGGCGTGGATGACGCGCCTCCAGACCTGGGGATTCGGCGTTGTGGTGTTGAGCGGAATTGTTCCACCGCCGCTGCCGACCGCCCCGATGCTGATCGCGGCGGGCGCGGTGCGCTATCCCCGAGAGCGCTTTGCGGCGGCGCTCGTGCTGGGTCGCTTTATTCGCTTCATGGTTCTGGCCCTTGCCGGGTACGTTTATCGGCGGCGAGCGGTAGCGATGGTCAACCGTATGATCCTGCCGCTGATCGTGGTAACAATCGTGGGATTTGCGATCTACGCATTCATCGTGTGGTGGAACGTGCGCAAGGAGGCTGCCGCCAACGAGGCGACCGGCGAAGTAATCCCCGCGTTGAACACCGATGCGGTCGCGGAGCCGGTCATGAGTCTCTCGCAAGGAACCGCCGTATAAAAAGTGATCTGTCGGATTGCAGAGAGGCGCGGCATCTGGACCGCGCCTTTTCATATAGGATATTCAGCATATTGGCGACGGGCGGTGGAGTCCTGGCCCTTACTCAATCCTCGTTCGCAAAGGATGGACGACAGTGGAGAGAAAAAAGGCTTCCGAGTTTCCGCAGGAGTTGATGAACGACTTCAACCTGTACGCGCACGGCGAACTGAACCGGCGCCAGTTCCTCGAGCGCGCGCAGAAGTTCGCCATAGGCGGCGTGACGGCGCTGGCGCTGTGGGAGAGCCTGCGCCACAACTATGCATGGGCACAGCAGATCCCGAAAGACGACAAACGGATCAAGGCCCGCTACGAAACGGTGCCGTCGCCGCAGGGAAACAAGTCGATCCGCGGGTATTACGCGAAGCCTGCGAAGGACGGCAAGTTTCCGGCTGTGCTCGTCATCCATGAGAACCGTGGCCTGAATCCCTATATCGAAGACGTGACGCGGCGGTTGGCGACCGAGGGCTATCTGGCCTATGCGCCGGATGGACTGACGACCGTGGGCGGGTATCCCGGCGACGAAGAAAAGGCGGTTGAGATCTTCAAGACCGTCGATGCCGCCAAAATGTTCGAGGACTTTGTGGCGGCGGCGGAGTGGCTGCGTTCGCGCCCGGAGTGCACGGGCAAGATCGGCGCGGTGGGCTTCTGCTTCGGCGGTTCGACGGTGAACAAACTCGCGGTGCGCCTGCCATACCTGAATGCGGCGGTTGCGTTCTATGGCGGTCAGCCCGCTGCCGAGGATGCGGCAAAGATCAAGGCACCGATCATGCTTCACTACGCGGGCCTCGATACGCGCATCAATGCCGGCTGGCCTGCGTGGGAGCAGGCGTTGAAGGCCAGTCACGTGACCTACACGGCGTATATGTACGACGGAACCAACCACGGGTTCCACAACGACACCACTCCCCGATACGACGAGAAGGCTGCGAAGCTGGCGTGGGCACGAACGCTGGAGTTCTTCGTAAAATACTTGAAGTAAATCCCGTCGAGCCGGGTACTGCCAAAAAGCAAAAGAGCAGAGGAAGCATTGAAAAGAGGCTGCCGAAATTTCCGGCAGCCTTCTGTAATTGGAAGCTAGTTGAGGTTGGAGCTCAAATGGAGTCTGCTGTTGCTCGGCAACTCCACGCTCCTTTGATGCTCAAAGATCCGCTGGCGCTCCAGCATTCCGTTCCAACACCAGCCGGGCTAAGGCTTCCGGGTTACGGCAGGAAAAACCGAAACGCCGTGAAGCCGATATTTTCCACGCCCTTCGGCGCGCCGCCGATTCCCCGCCAGGTGCGTCGCTCGATGTACTCATACTGCGTGCCCCACTGGAAGGTGCCGTAAGGGCCCTTGTAAAGGCGATACCAGAGTCCGCTGGTGGCCTCCCAGATATTGCGGTTCTGCGCGCCGCAAGTGCCGCTGGTGATGAAGTCGAGTCCGCACTGGCTGTTGTTGATCGCAATGGGCGAACCCCAGCCAACCCCCTTGCCGGCCGCATCGACGTAAGCGGTGCGATGGTAGTACTCGGCGCCGCCATAGAAGAAGATGTCGAGCTTCGGCGTGGGGTGAAACTCCAGGCCGCCCATCAGGTGTTCGGCGCGAATGGGAACGATCTTGCCGTCAGGACGAACGGTGACGTCCGGCCCAATGCCGGCGCCATAGCGCCCGATGCCGCGGCCCCATAGACCCTCGGCAATGAAATCGACCTTCTTGGCAACGATGGGCAGAATTGCCGCCGCACCGATGCCGCCGCCGAAGCTGGTCTTGGTAACCCCGGTCTGCCCGGCCGCGGGAGCGTTGACGGCGCCAACGCGATCGCGGAAGACGCGCCCGAGAGCCTTGATTTCGTAGTGTCCCCATCCGGGCTCATAGGCGATCTTGGCGAGCAGATCGGGCGCCATGTTGGTGGAGACGCCGTTGGTCAACGTAGCCGCACCAGGATTGCACACGCTTCCGGCCGGGGCCGAAGCCGGCACCGTGCAGGGCACCGCGCCGCTGTTGGGCAACAGGAATGCACCCGCGTTGGTGAGCGCGTTGCTGCTGGTATTGAAGCCGAACAACGGAGAAGGCGCGCCCGTAAGGGCCGCAGTGGTCTCCGAGTTGGCCACTTCACCGGCCACCCACCAGCGATTGTTGTAGTTCTTGGTTACCCGCACGACCGTCTGTCGAACATAGTCGTAACCGACCACATAAGCCGCTTCGACCGTGCTGGGAATGTACTCAGACCGCGGAGCAATGCCCTTGCGATTGGTGGTGAGGAGGCTCCAGACCTGACCGGCAGTCAGGCTGATGCCGTTCTTGAACTCCGCCTGCGCGTAAGCCTGGCGCAGCCGCGGCGTGAAGCTGTTCGTCTCAACCTGGTTGGCCGTGGGAGCAGCGCCAAGGAAGTCGATTTCGAAGTAACCCGTCAACTTCGTGTCGCCGGCCTTGCTCTCGAACAGCGCCGTGGCACGCGAGGTACGCGAGGTGGCGCGGAATTCCGTCAGGTGCGAATTGGCGCCGCCGAACGGTACGAGGTCAAAGCGCGAGGCTGCGTCGGCGTTCTGATTGCGCTGCCGCACCACGAAGTCGGCCGTAATGAAACCGCCGGGCGTGAAGTTGATGCCCTTGTACCGGATGGTCAGCGGGCTTTGCAGCTCCTTCACATCCTTCTGCGCAGCTTGCAGGCTCTGGGTAACGGAGGCTGAACTGCTCTTGAGTTCCACTACGCTGCTATTGAGACTTTGCGCGGCCTGCTGGGTCGAAGCAGCTTGTTGGGTCACCTGCTGTACGGAGCCCTGCAACTGCTGGTTCTGCTGCTGCAGTTGCTGCACCTGCGTACTGCTCTGCTGCAGCGACTGCATCAACTGGTTGATCTGTTCCTGCTGCTGCCTGATCTGCTGTTGCTGCTGAGCCAACTGATCGTTGACGGCCTGCAACTGCTCCGCTACGGAGGGCTTCTTGGCAGCGGCGGGCTTCTTCTTGGGCGACGGCTGTCCCTCCGCGGCAAACAAGCCAGCCGTGAAAACCACAAGTACGAGTATCCCGGCAAGGAGTCGCTTCATCTGTACTTTTCCTCCGAACCCTGCAGGAGGAACGCCTGGCGTGCGCGGCGATGCGGCGCTGCAGTGCGTCTCCTAGTCGAATGTTGGTTGCTGGACGGGGAGCCCTGGATGCCAAATTGCTCGCCTAAATTGCATATTTCTAATCAACCCGGCCGATGGTCGCAGGCCGGCAGGCCGGAGCGGTAAACCTCTGGCACACAAGAATAGCTCTCCCCGCCCGGCCAAGCGCCGGCACCGCTACCCCTTGCCAATTGGCTTCTGGTATTCCAGTTTTGCTACAGGCCTGCCTGAGATTCTATCTGCGCGCGATATTTCAAACAACCAATGATTGCGGGCGGTGCGAATGCGGTCAATCACCGGGATTCGGCTTGTAGGACACGCCACGCGCCGCTGCATTAGGCCGCTTCCAGGTCGCAGGATTGGCCCTACTAAATTATGTAGGACAGAAAAACTTACTCCACCCACCGTTTCTGGAGATAATCGAAGGAGTGGCAGCAAGCGTGGAATCCAGTGCTGCCCGCTGGGAAACTCATGGGACTCATTATTCGCTCGTCCGACATTCATGCCGCCGGTTGCTACACCACCACTCCGGTTCCCCGGGGCACCCGCCTGTTGGAATACACTGGCCCGCGTATCGCCAAGGATCGCGGCGACGAAATTTATGAAGGCCGCCCCTACACGTATTTGTTCGGCGTAGGCGACGGCGAAACGGTCATCGACGGTCACGGCATCGCCATGTTCCTGAACCACTGTTGCGATCCCAACTGTGAAACCGAGGAAGACGATGACGCCCGCGTGTGGGTGATGGCAATTCGCGACATCGCTGCCGGTGAAGAATTGACTTACGATTACTGCCTTTACGACGGCGAGGGCGACGAACCCTGTTACTGCGGTGCCGAGGCCTGCCGCGGCACCATGTACTCAGATGAGGAGCAGAAGCGGCGTTCCGCCGAGAGCCGGAAAAAGGCTCGCGGAAAGCGTCTCAGCAGCGCTGGATGACGCATTCGTGCGGCTGATCGGCTCTCCCCCCCTTGCCAAGTGGCTGCGCTGATTCCCTCGCGACGGCAATAGCAGACGCATCTGCGCCGAACGGGTATGCTATCCGCAACAGGAGGCTGCCATGCTGAAGGGGTTCAAGAAATTTCTGTTACGCGGCAACGTGGTGGACCTGGCCGTTGCCGTCATCATGGGTGCATCGTTCGGATCGGTCGTGACGGCCCTGGTCAAAGACCTGCTCACGCCGTTTATCGCCGCCTTTGTCGGCAAGCCGGACTTCTCTGCCATCAAATTCACGATGAACCGAAGCGAGTTCCTGATCGGGGACTTCATCAACTCCTTGATCAGCTTTGTATTGGTTTCGACCGCGGTGTATTTCTTCATCGTGATGCCGCTCAACGCCTTGGCAGAGATGCGCAAGAAAGGCGTCGCCCCGGCCGATCCGACGACGAAGAGCTGCCCGGAGTGTCTGAGCGAGATCCCCATCGCCGCACGGCGCTGCGCCCACTGCACGAGCCTGGTTGCTCCAGCTCCCTCAGCCTAGTTGCCGCGCAAAGTGGGTCAGTCCCGCTTGCCGCCTACGCCGGATTGTCCTGCCGGTTACTGGTTCGGCGCCGCCGGTCGGATCTGCTGGCCTGCGCTGGAACCGTTACCGGCGACGCCCCATAATGCAGAGAAACTCGGCACCCCTGCGTTAGAGACAAAAAAGCCCCGCGTCTGACGCGGGGCTTTCCTTACAAATAGAACGCTCAGGAATCGTTCAGCTCATCGATTTAGTACATGCCGCCCATGCCGCCGCCGCCGCCGTGGCCACCGGGCATCGGCATTTCCTTGCGGTCTTCCGGAATCTCCGCAATCAGAGCTTCCGTGGTGAGCATCAGGGACGCGATGGAGCCGGCGTTCTGCAGAGCCGTGCGGGTAACCTTGGTCGGATCGATGACGCCGGCCTTGACCAGATCTTCATAAATGCCGGTCAGGGCGTTGTAACCGAACGACGGGTCCTTGCTCTCGAGGATCTTGCCGACCACAATGGCGCCTTCCTCTCCAGCATTCTCAACGATCTGGCGCATGGGCTCTTCGAGCGCCCGGCGGACGATCTTGGCGCCGGTCGCTTCATCGCCCGTCAGCTTCAGAGCGTCGATGGCAGAAGCGCAGCGAACCAAAGCGACGCCGCCGCCCGGGACGATACCTTCTTCCACCGCAGCGCGCGTGGCGTGCATAGCATCTTCCACGCGAGCCTTCTTTTCCTTCATCTCGGTCTCGGTGTGGGCACCGACCTTGATGACGGCAACGCCGCCGACCAGCTTCGCCAGCCGCTCCTGCAACTTCTCGCGGTCGTAGTCGCTGGTGGTCTTCTCGACCTGGATGCGAATTTCCTTCACGCGGCCTTCGATGTCGCCCTGCTTGCCCTTGCCCTCGACGATGGTGGTGTTGTCCTTGTCGACGGTGATCTTCTTGGCCTGGCCGAGGTCGGCGAGCTGCACGTTCTCCAGCTTGATGCCGAGGTCTTCGGTGATGGCCTTGCCGCCGGTGAGGATGGCGATGTCCTGCAACATGGCCTTGCGGCGGTCGCCAAAGCCCGGAGCCTTGACGGCGACGGTCTGCAGCGTGCCACGCAGCTTGTTGACCACGAGGGTCGCCAGCGCTTCGCCTTCAATGTCCTCGGCGATTATCAGCAGCGGGCGGCCGCCCTTGGCGATCTGCTCGAGCAGCGGAAGCATGTCCTTCATCGCCGAGATCTTCTTTTCGTAGATCAGGATGAGAGCGTTCTCGAATACGGTCTCCATGCGCTCGGCATCGGTCACGAAGTACGGGGACAGGTAGCCGCGGTCGAACTGCATGCCCTCGACCACTTCCAACTGGGTTTCCATGGTCTTGGATTCTTCGACGGTGATGACGCCGTCCTTGCCCACCTTCTTCATCGCCTCGGCGATGATGCGGCCGATGGTCTCGTCGTTGTTCGCCGAGATGGTGCCGACCTGCGCGATGGCGTTCATGTCGCCAGCCACGGGCTTCGTCAGCTTATCGATGGCGCCCGGGACCAGGTTGCCTTCCTTGTCGATGCTGCCGGTAACGGCGGTGACGGCCTTCTCGATGCCGCGCTTCAGGGCCATCGGGTTGGCGCCGGCGGCGACCATCTTGATGCCTTCGCGGTAAATGGCCTGCGCCAGAACGGTGGCGGTGGTGGTGCCGTCGCCCGCTACGTCGCTGGTCTTGCTCGCCACTTCGCGGACCATCTGGGCGCCCATGTTCTCGAGCGGGTCCTTCAGGTCGATTTCCTTTGCCACGGTGACGCCGTCCTTGGTGATGGTCGGCGAACCGTACTTCTTCTCGATGACAACGTTGCGGCCCTTCGGGCCGAGCGTCACTTTGACGGCGTCCGCCAGGATGTTGACGCCGCGCAGGATCGCCTGGCGTGACTCTTCGCCATGAATAATCTGCTTTGCCATTTTCTAAGCTTCTCCTCTGAACTTTAGCGGCCGGTTGATCAACCGGCGCGGTCTAAAACTGCAACGCCAGGACGACTACTTCTTCTTGGGGGTCTCCACGATGATGCCGAGGACTTCTTCCTCACGCATGATCAGGAACTCCTCGTCGTCGATCTTGACTTCCGTGCCGGCATACTTGCCGAACAGAATCCGGTCGCCAGCCTTCACATCGAGGGGACGCACTACGCCCTCTTCGTTGCTCTTGCCTTTGCCGGCGGAAATCACTTCGCCTTCCTGCGGCTTGTCTTTGGCCGTGTCGGGAATGATAAGACCGCCGCGCGTGATTTGGTTCTCCTCCACGCGCCGAACCAGGATACGGTCATGTAGGGGAGTGAGTTTGGTCGCCATTCGTCACAACTCCTTTCGAAACAGGTTGATATTGGAATCGCCGCCGATTCGTCTCTCATGCTCCGAACCGGACGCCGCGAAACAAAAAAACAGCAGAACAACTGAAAACTGACCGGCTGAGTCAGGAGATTTCCCTCCGGGCTACCGCCGAGCACGGCTGTTAGCACTCTCAGCCATCGAGTGCTAATTGTAGAAATCATGCGGTCACTTGTCAAGCGAGCCGAGCCAGTTACCTCACCTTATTAAGAAAACCTGAGTGTGCCACACTCATGTTCAGCCCCAGGAGAGCCGTCCCAACCCCATTCCCTTCCTGAACCCTCCCTTAAAACCCGCCGCAAAGAAGCATCATCGATGGATTCGCCTCAGGATGCTGAACCCGGACGAGGATGGCCGTATCGCGCTGCTGAACGCGCAGGGCGAAGTGCTGTTCGGATACGCCCCCGCAGAAATGCTCGGCCAGATGGTGGAGATGCTCGTGCCAGAGTCAGTTCGCTCCGTTCGCCTCCGGCACCGCCAGGCATATGATGTTGAGCCGCATTTGCGGCCCAGAGAAAAGATGTGAAACTCAGCTCCAGGCGCGCCGCAAGGATGCGGCGACCTTCCCTGCCGAAATCAGCTTGACCCCGCTATCAACGGAGAACGGTCTGCGGGTGGCAACGATCCTTCGCGATCTTACCCAGCGGATCGAGGCAGAGGCGCAACGGGCGCAACTAATCCGCGAACAGGCTGCGCGCGCGCAGGCGGAGCAGGCACAATAGCGTTTCCATGAACTGGCTCAGAACCCGACCGCCATCGTCTGGGAATTGGACCTCGCGTGCGGCCGACTCATATTCGTATGCCGCCGGGCTCAGGATATGCTGGGTTATCCGCCGGAGTTGTGGCTGGCAGACGGGGAGCAGCGGCTGCTGTAGCCCCTCCCGTGAACTTTCTGCGTTTTGGCGCACAAGCTGCTACCATCTTTGTCCGTGGTCCCGCTCCGTACCTGATGGGGTTCTCTTACTCATTGGTACCTTCAGGGAAACGTACCAAGGCGACTAAAAATTGTTAGACTGAATGCGCCGGGAAGCGGCACTGAGCGCCCGGGGCAAGCGAGCAGCGAACAAGCATGGCAGAGTTCTCAGTCAAGGTAGCTGACGAACGAGGGCAGATAACGGAGCAGGTCGAGAAGGCCCGCTCGGAGGCCGAAGTCCGCGAGCGCTTCGCCACTCAGGGTCTGCTGGTGGTCTCCATCAAGCCGCGCGGAATGCTATCCCGCGGATCCCTCTCTCTGGGCGGCCGTCGCAAAGTCAAGCTGGCATCGTTTGTGGTCTTCAATCAGCAGCTCGTGACGCTGATTCGTGCCGGATTGCCGATTCTGCAGGCGCTGGACCTCCTGATTAAACAACAAAAAGACGAGTTCTTTCAGACCGTGCTGCGCGATGTGCGCCAGCGGGTGAAAGCCGGCGAACTTCTCTCGGAAGCGTTCGAGAACCAGAAGGTTTTCCCCAAAATTTACACGACCACGCTTCTGGCCGGAGAAAAGTCAGGCAATCTGGAAGAGGTATTGAGCCGGTTCGTGCATTTCCAGCGGCTCGCGCTCTCGTTTCGCAAGAAGCTGCTGGCTTCGCTGGTGTATCCGGCGTTGCTGGTGGTCGGCATCATTGCCATGCTCACGTTCCTGATCACCTTCGTGGTGCCGCGCTTTGCCGACCTGTATTCGCAGCTCGGGGCGCAACTGCCTGCGATTACGCAGGTCATGCTGGAACTGGGCATGGGCGCGCAGAAGTACTTCCTGCTCCTGATAGCAGGCGCAGTGGTACTGGTTTTTCTGATCTGGCAGTGGCTCCGGAGCGCAACCGGTGCGGCTCAGTTTGACCGAATTCGCCTGGCGACTCCTTTGCTGGGCAACATCTGGCTGAAGTATCAGGTCTCGATGTTCACCCGCATGATGTCGACGCTGCTTTCCGGCGGTCTGCCGCTGGTGACAGCGCTGGAAACGGCGGGAGCCTCGATCCAGAGCACTGCCTTGGCCAAGGCAATCACGACGGCTTCGCGGGCGGTGCGCGAAGGCAGACCGCTGGCGCGCAGCTTGCTGGAAACAGGAAAATTTCCTCCACTCAGCGTGGAGATGATCGAAGTGGGCGAGTCCACGGGCGCCCTGCCGCAGATGTTGAGTTCTGTGGCGGAGTTCTACGAAGAAGACGTGGAGACGGCCCTCTCAGCGACTCTCTCATTGGTTGAACCGGCGATTCTGATCGTGATGGCGGTTATCGTGGGACTGGTGTTGATCTCGCTTTATCTGCCCATCTTCAAACTAGGGGCCAGCGGGACGCTGGGTTAAGCAACGTCGTGGAGCTGCGCTGCGGCGGGCCCACGGGAAACGGGAGCAATGGCAAACGGAGACAGCAACAATCCGGTGAACCAGGCGCCTATCTTCGCCGACGGTACCAGCAACATCATTGCCGCGGCCACGCTGGCCGCCAGCGACGAGAGCGCGCGCGCCCAGGATCTGGCGCGGCGCTATCACTGCGAGTACGTCGACCTGCGCAACTACCACCTGGAGCCCACGCTGCTGCGCAAGGTTCCGGTGGACCTGATGTTCCGCTACAACTTCGTCCCGTTGGATGAGACCGACGGCCGGTTGAACATAGCCATCGCCGATCCCAGCCAGTTGATGATGGTGGACGAGATCGGGCTGCTGCTGGGCAAGCGCATCAAGACCAAGGTCGCCACGCTGTCGCAGATCACCGACATCCTGAAAAAGACCGAGCAGTCGGCGCGCGTACTCGAGGAAGCCAGCGAAGCGTTCATGCTGGATGTGATTCGCGAGGATGAATCCGGCGTCGAGGAGCAGATCTCGATCGACCGGCTGACGGCTGACCGCGACATCAGCCCCATCATCAAGCTGGTCGACACCACGATCTTCACGGCGCTGGAGCGCCGCGCCAGCGACATCCATATCGAGACGGGCGACGAATCGGTGATCGTGAAGTACCGCATCGACGGCGTGCTGCAACCCGCCATGCAGCCGATCGCCAAGGAACACCATTCCACGATCATCTCGCGCATCAAGGTGATGTCGGAGCTGGACATCGCCGAACGTCGTGTGCCGCAGGACGGCCGCTTCCGCGTCAAGTACCGCAACCGCGCCATCGACTTCCGTGTTTCGATCATGCCCAGCATTTACGGTGAAGACGCCGTGCTCCGCGTGCTGGACAAGGAGTCGATGAGCGAGAAGTTCCACAAGCTGAATCTCGACGTGGTGGGCTTCGACGAAGTCGACTTGCGGCGCTTCCGCCGTTACACCGCCGAGCCATACGGCATGGTGCTGGTGACCGGCCCTACGGGCAGCGGTAAGACGACGACGCTCTACGCGGCGCTCAACGAGATTAAGACCGACGAAGACAAGATCATCACGATCGAGGATCCGGTGGAATACCAGATCCGGGGCGTCACCCAGATTCCGGTCAACGAAAAGAAGGGCCTGACGTTTGCCCGCGGTCTGCGCTCGATTTTGCGCCACGACCCGGACAAGATCATGGTGGGCGAAATCCGCGACCGGGAAACGGCGGAAATCGCGATTCAGTCGGCGCTGACGGGCCACCTGGTGTTCACCACCGTGCACGCCAACAACGTGGTGGATGTGATCGGACGATTCCTGCACATGGGCATCGAGCCGTATAACTTCGTGTCGGCCCTGAATTGCGTTCTGGCCCAGCGGTTGGTGCGAGTTATCTGTGAATATTGCAAACACAAGGTAAACTATCCGGACGAGGTTCTGGATGCCAGCGGACTGAAGCTGGACGAATGGCGGGATGTTCCTTTTTACGAGGGCAAGGGCTGCATCGAGTGCGGGGGCACCGGGTTCCGTGGCCGTACGGCGATCCACGAACTGCTCGAGTTGAGCGACCGCGTGCGGGAGATGATCCTGGCGAAGCGGCCCAGCTCCGAGATTCGGCGGGCGGCCAAGGAAGAAGGAATGCACTTCCTGCGTGAGTCCGCGATCTCCAAGGTTAAGGCCGGCGTTACCACGCTGAAAGAGATCAACAAGGTAACCTTCATCGAAGCGACGCGCTAAGGCGCGGACCGGGAACGAATGATAGGCAATCGATTTCACAACCTGCACGCGCGCAAGCTGAACGTGGCCTGCGACCTCGCAGTCGAACGAATTGTCGCAGCCCGATTCACCGATAACCAGGTGGACATGACGGCCGTGCGGACCATCGGCGCGGGCGCTATTGTGCCCAGCCTGACTGGGCAGAATATCGCCATGCGCGACGTGGTGCGCACGGGCGTGCAAGAGGCGCTGGCCGCCCTGGGCACCCGCAGCCGCGACGTCATCGTCGTAATACCCGACGCCGCTTGCCGCTCGGTTTTGCTGGAGTTCGAAGGCTTGCCGAACAAGTCCGAGGAAGCCGAAGCCGTCGTTCGCTTCCGGTTAAAGAAGTCGTTGCCGTTTGATGTGGAACGGTCGCGAGTCTCGTTCCATGCGCATCGTCTCGCGGATGGGAAGGTCAGTGTTACGGCAGCGGTAATCCTCAATTCCGTGCTTGAAGAATACGAGTCGGTCATACGCGGAGCGGGCTACCTGCCCGGAGTGGTTTTGCCGGCGATGATCGCAACGTTGGGACAGGTGGATGCCAGTGTCCCGACGCTGGTCATCAAACTGGATCACCTGACCACCAGCGTTGCGATTGTGGACAACAATCGCCTGGCCCTGTTGCGCACCTTGGACAATCCTGCCGGAGTGCTCCCGGAGGCGCAGCAACTGGCTGAGGACGTTTATCCGTCGCTCGTCTTCTATCAGGATACCTTTGGCACCAAGGTGGAGAAGATATTGGTGCATGGCGCCGTCTCGCTGCCTGAGATCAGTCAGGCACTCGAGGAATATACCGGCGTCAAGGCCCAGGAGTTGCTTCGCACCGAATATGTAGCCGCCAGCAGAGTGGCTGATCGAGCCGCGTTAGGCGCCGTTGTAGGAGCGCTGGCACCGTAGCCGGAAAAGCAAATGCGCTTTGAAATCAATCTCGCCTCGCAACCTTTTCAGGACGTCCAGCGGTTCATTGTTCGCTGGGGAGCGATCCTGATTGCCCTGCTGGTCCTGACGATCGTACTGGTCTATTCGGCCACCTCGGCATTTATGTCGTGGCGCGTCTCCGAGCGGCGGCTGGATGCGCTGCGCCAGCAAATCACCGAACGGGACATGCAGAGATCGAATGCCGAGCGGTATCTCAATCGGCCGGAGAACCGGCAGGTGCGCGACCGCTCGCAGTTCCTGAACTCCGCGTTTTCGCGCAAGGCTTTCTCCTGGACTGAGATTTTCACCGACCTGGAAACGCTCGTACCCGCCCAATTGCGCGTGCTGTCGATTCGTCCCGAGGTCAGCGACGAGAGTCAGTTGATGCTGCGCCTCAGCGTGTCGGGCACCTCCCGCGATGCGGCTGTCGAACTGGTGCGCCGTCTGGAGAAGTCGCCGCATTTCGCTTCGGCTGCCATCGATGCCGAAACGGCGCTGATGCCGGCCGGCACCGAACGGGACACCGTGCGCTTTGAAATCTCCGCTGTGTATGTGCCTTCTTTCGCCCGCCCGCGCAAGAGCGCCGCCGATGCCAAACCGGCGACTGCAGGTACCGCCGAAGAATTCCCCCAGAAGAAGAAACCGGCACCGGCAAAGCGCAGCCCCGACAGTGACGGTAAGCCTGCCGTGAAGCCAGCCCAGCCCATGGAGGTTCGTAATGCCGGACATTAAAGAGACTCGCCGGCGTTTGACCGTCGTGCTGACGATCCTCATCTGCCTTTGCGTGGCGGCGGCGGCGTTGCTGATTTCGCCGATTGGCCGGGGCGCCCGGTCGGGCGACAGGCAGATTACCGATTTGCAACACGCCTTGGCGAACAAGACGCGCGAAGTAGCGCCGCTGGCCGGCATCGACAAGAAGGTCGACCTGGCCAAGGACCAGATTGGTCGCTTTTACAAGGACCGCCTGCCCGACAGCTTTTCATCGATCTCGGCGGAACTGGGAAAGGTTGCTGAAGCCAACCAGGTACGCTTCAGTACCGGCCGCTACCAGACCGAGGCCGGCGATACTCCGACCGGATTGACGCGGGTTACCTTCGAGGCCGCCATTGCGGGCGAGTATGTCAACGCGGTGAAATTCATCAATGCCCTGGAGCGCGACCGCATGTTCTTCCTGATTGATGGAGTTGCGTTGGGCCAGAACCAGGGCGGCAACGTGCAGTTGCAGATCCGGTTGCAGACGTATATGAAGACGGTCTGAGTTGCGGGGCGTTGCAGACCGATGAGAACGAGTTTATGAAGCTTGGAACCGAGAACAAGACGAAGGTCGTGATTGCGGCGGTGCTGCTGGTGCTTGGCGTTGGGCTGTTGCTCCGCACCTTGTTCTGGTCTGGCGCGCCCACTCCGGCCGAGACCAGGGCTGCTGCGCCCGCAGCGACAGTTGCAGCCAAGGCTAAGGGCCCTGCCGGGCCACGCGATCCCCGCGTTCGCTTCATCGCCTACCGGTTGCAGCCAACGCTGGACCCGATGCTGCGACTCGATCTGCTGAAAGACAGCGAAGATCTGAAGTACCAAGGGTCCGGACGCAACATCTTCCGCGAGGGCATGGAGGCGATTCCCAAGCCGATGGCTCCCGGACTCAAGGGCGGCACGGTCGCTGCCAAGAAAGATGCTGGCGCCCCGTGGAGACCCCCGGCACAGCCCGCACCGCCGGCGATTACTCTAAAATTTTATGGCTGGGCCAGCCGGCCGGGCACCGAAAAGGCTATCTTCCTCTCTCAGGGCGATGCCGTATACATCGCTCGCGAGGGCGACATCATCGCCCGGCGCTACAAGATCATGAAGATCGGCACCACCTCAGTGGAAGTGCTGGACGTACTGAGCAACAACACACAGAGCATTCCGCTGCAGGGCTAGCACTCACAGTCGCAGAATATGGGTTTTTCCAAACAGTTGCGGCCGCGCCTCAGACAGCGCCAGCAAGGATACCTGCTGCTGATCCTGATGCTCATGGTCACGCTGATTCTCATTTCCCTTTCGGCGATGCTGCCGGGCGTAATCGGCCAGCTCCGGCATGACCGTGAAGATGAGATGATTCATCGCGGGACGCAGTACGCCCGTGCCGTCCGCCTGTTCTACAAGAAAAACAACACTTGGCCGGTGAGCCTTGATCAACTCAAGGAGACGAATCGCAGACGATACGTCCGGCGCCTCTACAAAGACCCGCTAACCGGCGAGAACTTCAAGCCATTGCGCAGCAGCGACCTCTTACAGGGCGGGGTGCGCACGACGGGCGCGCTGGGATCGGCTGCTGGCTCCTCTGGTGACAGCCAGTCCACCACTGGCGATTCTTCCACGACCACCGGCGGATCGGTAACCAGCGGCAGCCCGTTCGGTGCGCTCTCCGGTTCGACCAACCGGACCGCTCAGGGAACCTCATCAGCGGCGGCGGCGAATCCTCTCGTCGCCGGAGCTCTGGCGCAGGCTGCAGCGGCGGGGCCGACCTTCGGCGGCGGAGCAGTTGTGGGCGTAGCGAGCACCAGTCCCAAGAAGGGTTTTCATGTCTTCAACAAGAAGGAATACTACAAGGACTGGCTCTTCATCTACGATCCGTCGGTGGAGGGCAAAGGCCTGATTAAGGGACCCTACAACGGCCCGCAAACTACGGGCAGCGGCACCATTCCGGGGGCCACGCCCGCGGGCCAGTTGAACCAGACCACGCCGACATCGTCTTCCCCGTTCTCGTCCGGATTTGGTTCCGGCAGTTCCCAGCCGCAATCGAGCGGGACAACGCGCTAGCGGCATACCTGCCGCTCCTGCAGCCACTCGCTGCCGTTCGCTAGCTCCCCAATTCCCAGCTCTCTCAAACCGCCTGCTGATGCCGCACGTCAATCACGGGTGCCGCAAGCTTCCGCGCCGTGCCTTTCGGCGCTAACCTGGGATCGCAGTTCGGTAAGATCACGCCTTCCCCAACTCGTGCACGCCGGTCAGGTCAACCCGTGCCTTGGCGAGCAAGCCGGAGACATTGGCATTCTGCTCCCAGTCAAAGCGCAGGGCCACACCGCAGTCGCTGGACAGATGGCGCGGCGTCGGGATCAGTTTGACCTTAAGCCCGGCACGCGTGAGCACGGCCTCGGCCTGCATGGCCGACGAACTGTTATGGAAAAGAACTACCCCGTAGGCATTCATGACCTGGCAATGACCTCGATGGCGCGCACAACGGTTTGAATCTCTGCGGGAGTGGTGAACGGCCCCGGCGCCAGCCGGATGGTTCCCTCAGGAAACGTCCCTATGGTCTTGTGGGCGGCGGGCGCACAGTGAAGTCCAACGCGCGACAGGATGCCGAAGTCTTCGTCCAGGCGCAAGCCGACCTCGGACACGGGGTGTCCGGCAATCGTGCAGGAGACGACTGCGGTCATCTCCCTCGCAGAATCCGTGCCATAGACGGTAACGCCTGGAATGCCGCGTAACCCCACCACCAGCCGTTCGGTCAGATCGATCTCGTGGGAGCGCACCGCCTCGTTTCCGCGCGCGAGAATCCAGCGTACACCCGCGCCCAACCCGGCGATGCCGACCCCGTTGGGGGTGCCACTCTCAAACTTGTCCGGCAGCATCTCCGGTTGCTGCTCGTATTCAGACCGGCTGCCCGTGCCGCCGCGGATCAGCGGGCGGAGTTGCGCCGGGTCTACATTTTCGCCCAGGAGCAATCCGCCAGTGCCGGGCGGCCCCTGCAATCCTTTGTGGCCGGTGAAGGCCAGCAGGTCGATGCCAAGAGCAGGTTGATCGATGGGAAGGGCGCCGGCGGTCTGCGCGGCGTCGACCAGCAGCAAGGCTCCGGCTGCATGGGCAAGGCTCGCAATCTCCGCAACGGGCATCAGCGTTCCAGTGACGTTGCTGGCATGCGTCACCACCACTAGACGGGTTCCGGGGGTAACGGCAGCCCGCATCAGGTCGAGATCGAGCCGGCCATCGGCTGCACAGGGCACAACTTCCAGCCTGACGCCGCTTTCCTCCAGGGTGTGCAGCGGGCGCATCACCGAATTGTGCTCCATGCTGGTGGTCACAACGCGGTCGCCGGGATTAAGAAAGCCCATCATCACCAGGTTCAATGCGTAGGTGACGTTCGGGGTAAAGATCACGCGCATCGGGTCCGGCAAGTGAAAGAACTCAGCAACCGCCTCGCGTGCAGCGTAAACCACGCGGGCAGCCGCGACCGAAAGACTGTGTCCGGAACGCCCCGGATTGCCGCCGCTGCACTCAAGGAAGTCAGTCATGGCCCGCGTCACTTCAGCGGGCTTGGGCCACGAGGTGGCGGCATGGTCGAGGTAGATCACGCAGCCATCCTCAGAGAACGTCCATAAAATTGCCGGGGCGATATGGCAGGCGGCAGACGAAGGCTACGCCGCTGCCGAAGTTCTGCGCGACCACCAGCATGGCGTTCTGCGGCGATCCGGGTTGAGGCACCACCCACAGGTAAATCCACGTATAGGAATACGGGTTATGAAAGATGCCGAGCGTGCCCTCGCGGCGGGCGACCCAGCTGATCTCCTTCATCTGATAAGGGGCCTTGGTGAGGCGTTCGCGATAGAAGCGCGCGGCCGCATCGGGCGTCTGCATGCACGTGAAGTATCCCCAGTTGCTGCCGGTCAACTGGCGCCGGCGCCGGTCGAGGTTGGGCCAGGAGAATACGGCCGGCTGGGGGAGCGTGCGGATGCCGTTGCAACTCGGCATGAGTTGCAGGAGCCACTCGCCGCTGGCGGGCACAGCCGCGTAAGTCAAGCTTGGCTGAGGCGCAGCCGCAAGCGGCGACGAGACGCCGGGAGCGAGCAGCAGCGCCAGCATGGATTGCAACACGGCACCGAGTATGAAAGACGCGAATCCCATGAATTCCCCTGCCATTCCCGGACTTGCCCGGAAGCCTGCGCTCAGCCTCCGAAGTAAGGATCGGTGATCATGTTGAAAAACACCAGTCCCAGATAAAGTCCGAGCAGATAGAACCAATACGTTCTTCGTCCCTCGGCGGCCAGCACGTGCATACGAAACGGACAGCCGCCGCCCAGCACACCGAAGAATCCAACGCCCAGCCCGCTGATAATAGTCGTGATCCAGACCCGGGCCGAGTTCAGGTCAGGCGTGCGCAGCAGCGTGGGGAACTCCGGCACCGTCCCTCCGGTGAACTGGAACAGCACGTAGCCGGCCAGCGCCCCGATGAACCCACCGATCACGCCCTTGAGCAAACTGAAATCGCCGGTCAGCAGCACATCGCGATAGCCGGAAATAAAGCACAGCCGCGAACGCTGACCAAGATAACCGATGATGAATCCCAATACGAGTGTAGCGAGGGCTGCTGTCATGCCGCGGCCCCCCGGGCGGCAGCCCGCCGCGCACGCCACCGCAGTGTCAGGGTCCCGAGCACGACGCCCACGATGACTGCGACCAGACCAGCCAACCCCATGAGGTTTCCATACGCCGTGAGCAGCACGATGCGGATGGGGCAGGAGCCGAGCAGCAGTCCAAAGTTGATTACCAGAAAGCCGTATATGAAATAAGCCACTCGCTGGCGCGCGGGCCGCACCTTGGCCTCTCCGTGCTGACGGGCAGCAACCAGGGCTCCCAGGACAACTCCAACAGCAGTCAGCAGCGGCCAGTTGGTGGAGGCGACGCTGTAATCCCAACTGATGTGCAGGACGTGGTCAGCCAGCCAGTTGAATAGGTCGCGAGGATGGCACACCATGCACACGCCGTACGCCAGGGGCGGCACGACCTTGAAATACGCTTGGGCCACAGCAGCGGAGATGCCTAAGACCAGTCCTGCCTGAAAGGGCGACACGTTGATTTTAGGAACGGCCACGCCTGACCTCACGCTGGACTCATTCCGGACTTCCGCCAGCTCGCGCCCGGAATGGAAATTTTACCGAATGGCAGATGCTAGTGAACCGCAACCGGGCTTGCAGTGACGTACCTCACTTGCTGAAGGTCACGAGCAGCCGCGCCTATGTGGCAGGGTGAAAGGCGGCCAAAGCCAAAAGCCCAGCACGGGGCTGGGCTTGGCGCGAAAGAAAATCTGCTGCTTCCGGATTCCTAGACGTTGAACGAGGAACCGCATCCGCAGGTGTTCTTGACGTTCGGATTCTCAAACTTGAAGCCGGCTCCTTCCGCCGTCTCCAGGTAGTCCACCGTTGCGCCCTGCAGATACATCGCGCTCGTGGCGTCAATGAACAGCTTGACGCCCTCGACCTCAAAAATCTTATCCATCATGCCTGCGGCGGTCTCGAAGGCCATGGAATAGGAAAAGCCCGAGCATCCTCCGCCGACTACGCCCACACGGAGTCCAGCGGGAACCGGGGTCTGCTGCGCCATGATTTCTTTCACCTTCACGATGGCGGACGGGGAAAAAGTCACCGGCGCGGTCTTGGTGGGGGTCACTACTTCGGGGGTGGTAGCCATTCTCATCTCCTGTGCAGCCCTTGAATTATAGCCGCTCTTCCTTACAGCTCCAAGACTGTACAAGCTTTGGATGACGGCGGTGCGTGGGTGGTCGCATGAACTTGAAGCCCGCAGGTTGCCCGAAATGGCGAAATTATAGTTACCTGGCAACACAGAATTATCGCGTTGACCCCATTTCAGTCGGGGTATAATCCGCGTCGGGTACGGGCCCCTCTCGCATTAATCGGGCCAAAGAAAGGGTGGCGGCTATGGAGACGCTGCTGATCGTGTGGGGAATCATCACGGCGGTGCTGGTTGTGCTCTTGATTTACCGTAGCACCATCAGCATGAAGGAAGACAACCAGCTCTTCCTGGAGGATACCGCGTCGCAAATGCAGCAGGAGCAGACAGCGGTGCTGAAGCGGCTTCAGAGCCTGCAGATGCCGGTTCGCTTGTTGGGCGGCGCTTCGGGTCTGCTGATCCTGATTATCTTCGGCATATGGCTGTGGCGTGGTCTGAACGGATCCTAACGAAACAGCGGCGGCCCGAGCGATTCAGCCGGGCCGTCTTAAATCTGCTCATCTCGCCGGGCCGCAGGTTGGCCGAAAAGAAGTGACAGACACTAGCGACCTGACCCCGCATCGCCCGCCCGCTCAGCCTGCCGCAATCGGAGCTTTTTCCCCGGCGGCCGCTCCTGCCTTGAGCGGCAACAGCACTTTCACCCCTGCGATGCAAACCAGTACGATTCCCGCAATGCAAACCCCGGTATAGCCGTAGTGCTGCCAGGCATACGTCCCAATGGTGGTTCCAATCGATCCCCCAACGAAGAAGATCGTCATGTAGATGGTGTTAACCCGGTTTTGCGCCCAGGGGACGGCGCGGTAGTTGCGGGTCTGGTTGCAGGTGCTGCCTCCCTGCACCCCGGCATCCAACAGGATGACTCCGACGATCAGCCCCCAGATGGAATGTCCAAAGGCCCAGAAGCAGACGAACGCCAGCACTCCGCAGGCGGAGTATATGCGCAGCAGGGTCCGCGGCTCGTGGTGGTCGGCCCAATATCCGGCGACCCGCGCAGCCAGAGCGCCGACGACCCCGACCAGACCGAACAGGCCGGCCATCTGGGAGCTGTAGTGATAGGGCGGCGTCTCCAGGCGGAAGGCCAGCGTGGACCAGAAGACGGCGAAGCTGGCAAACATGGTGGAGCCCACGATGATGCTCTCGCGAGCCACCGGCTGCCCCATGAAGAGCGTTGCCAACGAGGACATGAGCTGGCCGTAGGAGAGATGCGGGCGGCGCTCGGTGCTGGGAAGCAGCAGGCGAAGGATTCCGCCAACACAGACCATCAGCGCACTGGCGAGCAGGAACATGAAACGCCATCCGAGCTGATGGCCGATGTAGCCGCTGAAGGTTCGGGCCAGCAGGATGCCGATCAGCAACCCGCTCATGACCGTTCCCACCGCCCGTCCCTGCTCCTGCCTGCGCGACAAATAGACGGCAAAAGGCACCAGCAATTGCGGAATGATCGAGCCGAGGCCGATGATGTAACTGGCAACCGCGAGAACCAGTACGCTGGGGGAAACTCCTGCCAGCAGCAGCCCAAAGGCGGCGACCAGGCACATCGTGACCACCATCTTGCGGCGGTCCATGGCGTCGCCCAGGGGCGAGACCAGCAGCATCCCCGAGGCGAAGCCGCCCTGCGTCAGCATGGCGACCCAGCCAATCCGCTCGGCCGACACCTGAAACGTACGGGCCATGTCGGCCAGCAACGGCTGGTTATAGTAAATGTTGGCAATGCCCAGCCCAGCGGCGATGGCCATGATGTTCAGCAGCCGGGAGCTGATGGACTTCGTTTCGGCGTCCCCCGCGTCGCTGGCGAGAGGTGTGGGCACAGCCTCGCCGGGGGCAATATTCTCAATTGTGCCCATGCTTGTTCCGCAAATCCAGAACCAGAAATTACTTGCCGATGGCGCTGCATATCAGGGTACACGAAACCTGCGCGTCGTCGGGCACTTTGTCCCTCGGCCCGCAAACTCTGGGCTTGTCGCTCTGGCCGGGCAAAGGTAAATTGGATGCATCGGCCCATCGTGGCCAGCGAACGGGGTACATCAAGAACATTCTCGTCAGGGTATTGTTGGTCAAAGGCCTGCGGGCGTTTACAATTTTTTCGCCCAGGTAGAGCGCCGGCGGCACGAAGCAGCCGGGCCGTGTTACGAGCTTCGCCGCAAACCAGAGAGGTAGGGAAATGAGCGTGATCCCCTGTATTCCCCAGCAGCAGAGCCGGAACGTCGATGTTTATGGCGAGCGCATTCAT
>CAINCZ010000011.1 GCA_903847195.1 uncultured Acidobacteriota bacterium
CTGCCGCCAATTGGCGGCTCGGACGACTGGGACAGCCGTCCCTACCTCCAGAGTGGTTCTGCCTCTTCGGTCCAGCCGCAGCCGACTGGCCGCAAGAAACGCAAGAGAACGCGAGAAGGGGGACGGGCAACTACAAAACACGCGGAACGACGCGAAATAGGAACCGACTGAAACGTGAACCCAGAGTAAGCGTCTAACCAACCCCCCATGGCCACGGCCGCGCTGACGCGGTAGGCTGCGTCCCACAAACGAGAGGAGTGGGCATGGAAACGCAGGTGGCGGTGGTGACGGCGGCGCCGAACTGGGCGGAGCATGTGACGCGGCAGGCGGCGAGCGGGTTGACCGCGGCGGCCTACTGCCGGGCGAACGGGTTGAAGGTACACCACTTTCTGTATCGCCGGCAGCAACTGGGCTCGGGCGCGAATGAGAGCGCAGGGTTTGTGCAACTGCACACCACCACGCGGCTGGGGAGCGGGTTGCGCGTCGAACACCGCTCGGGCTGGGCCTTCTATGTGGAACCGGGCGTGGACGAGGCGACCCTGACGACGGTGGCGCGGGCGCTGTCGGCGTCATGATCGGCGGCTTTCCCAGGAGGATCTTCCTCTACCGGCAGGCGACCGATATGCGCCGATCCTTCGACCGACTCTCCTCCATGGTGCGCGACGAGTTGAAGGCCGATCCGCTGGGCGGGGACGTGTTCGTGTTCTGCAACCGGCGGCGGGACATGGTGAAGTTGCTCTATTGGGACCGCGACGGCTTTGCCATCTGGTACAAGCGGCTCGAAAAGGGCCGCTTCACGCCGCCGGCGGACGCGACGCTGGATCCGGGGCTCCTGGCGCTGATGCTGGAAGGGTTGGAATACAAGGGCGTGCGCCGGTCGGCGAGGTGGCGAGCGCCGGCACAAATAGTCTGAAATAACTTCTACTTGCAATACACTAAATAGAAGGCCTATTCGTCTTATTGCAGGATGCCGAAACAATGGTCCATAGAAGCCCTGGTGGAGCGGCTGGAGCGGCTCGAAGCGCAGAACGTGGAACTGCTCGCGCTGACGCAACAGCAGCAGCGGACCATCGAAAGCCAGCGGCGCGAAATCGAGAGCCTGCTCAAGCGGCTCTACGGGAAATCCTCCGAGCGGCTCGATCCGTTGCAGACGCTGATGGAGCCGGTCCTGCTCGGCAGTTTGGGCGTCGTCGTGCCCGAACCGGTTGCTCTGCCGGTGGCGGTGCGGCGCGAAGAACCTCGGAAGCGCTCGTGCGGCCGCCAGACGCTGCCCGCGCACCTGGTCCGTCAGGACATCGTGCACGATCTACCCGAATCGCAGAAGCAGTGCGCTCGCTGTGGGGCGCCCAAGGCGTGCATCGGCCAAGACGTGACGGAGCGCTTGGACTACGCGCCGGCCTCGCTGAACGTGAAGCGGCATGTGCGGCTGAAATACGCCTGCCGTTGCGCCGAGTGCGCGGAGTTGGGCGTGCAGACGGCGGAGAAGTCGCGGGAGCCGATCGAAAAGTGCCTGGCGGCGCCGGGCCTGCTGGCGCACGTGGCGGTCAGCAAGTATCACGATCACGTGCCGCTCTACCGGTTGGAAGGCATCCTGGGCCGCGAAGGCGTCGAACTGGGCCGGGGCACGATGTGCGGATGGATGCGGGGCGTCTCGGAAGTCCTGACTCCGCTCTACGAGTTGATGATCAAGCTGGTGCTCGCCTGCGGCTACGTCCACACGGACGACACCCCGGTGGACATGCTCGATCCGGGGCGCGGGCAAACCAAGCAGACGCGGATTTGGGTCTGTGTCGGAACGGGCGAGGCGCCGTATGTGGTCTATGACTTCACGGAGGGCCGGGGCCAGGACGGACCGCTGCGGTTCTTCTCCCGCTACAAGGGGTTCATCCAGGCGGATGCGTATGGGGGCTATGACGCACTCTTCCGGTTGCCCGGCATCGCGGAGGTGGCTTGCTGGGCGCATACGCGCCGCTACTTCCACGAGGCGTTGCCAACGGCCGCCAAGGAAGCGACCGAGGCCTTGGCGCTGATCCAACTCCTGTATCGGATCGAGGCGGAACTCGAACTGGAAAAGGCGGACGCGGATCGAATCCTCGAAGTCCGACAGCACCGAAGCGTCCCCCTGCTCGGCGAGTTCCGCCGCTGGATGGACGCGCTGAGCGCCGGCGGTGGCGTGTTGCCGAAGTCGCCGCTGGGCAAGGCGACGTACTATGCGCATCACCAGTGGGCGGCGCTCCAAGTCTATACGACCGACGGCCGGCTGCGCATCGATAACAATCCGGCGGAGAACGCGCTGCGACCGGTGGCGCTGGGCCGGAAGAACTGGCTGTTCTTCGGAAGCCAGGAAGGCGGCCGCACCGCGGCGATCCTCACCAGCTTCATGATCACCTGCCGCAATCTGAAGATCGAGCCTTGGGCGTACTTGAGCGACGTGCTCGCCCGGATCTCCGATCACCCGATGAAGTCCCTCGGCGAACTCCTCCCCGACTGCTGGCAGGCCGCCCGTGTTGCCACGGCGCCCGTGCCTGTGCCCGCCGTCTGAATGACGCTGGCCCGGGCTGCGTCAAGGAGGCGGTTGGTTAGACGCTTACCGCGGAGAAGACTTGCGCGAA
>CAINCZ010000012.1 GCA_903847195.1 uncultured Acidobacteriota bacterium
CATGGCGGGGAGAGGGGGTAGGGGGTGAGGGGCGAACGAGGCACCGGCTCTGCGTGCGCTCCATGCCGGCGGCGGGTCGTGATGACCGGCATTGATGGACCTTCCTTGGCTGCTTCGCCCGGTAGGCTGAGCGCGACTGCCGTCGTGCTTCCAAACAGCTACCGGGGGACAGGCGGGACGCCTGCGCTCCCAGGGTTGGCGGGATTTGACTTGAGTGGAATTGACTCAAGTAAACGAGCGATATACAGCGAATTAGGGGGGGTATTCGCGAGTTACAAGCGATTAGCAAGCGATATCGAGCGATAAGCCACGAGGGAACTCGCGATAAGGGAGCACAAACTCGCGATAAACTCGCGAATTGCAGACTTTGCACGTTTTTCAGGCAGATTGCCGCCGGGTTTGGCAGAATTCTCCAAGCAAGCAGCGGCCGAAGGTGACCTGAATGGGACGCACCTTGACAACAGCATATCGGAAGAAGGCAGCGGACGAGATCAGCTTCACCGCCGGGGACAGTCCCTAATTCGTTCGATTGGCAGACTGCCGGCAGTATCGGCTTCATGGCCTCGATGGCCGGGACAGTCCCTAACCGGCTTCGATATCCATATAGAACCGGAACAGCGCGTCTTCCTCGCACCACATGGGGAAGTTGGTGCCCCAGAGATTGTTGTAGAGGTTGACGTGCATGCCGTGCTTGAGCACCGGCTGCCGCTGGTTGAAGTCGAGCAGCGACGGGTCGCCGGGAGCGATGAGCGGGGCGTGCAGGGTATAGAGCGTGAAGGCGCCGGCGGAGTCCTGGTAGCGGACGCCTTGCCGCACGGCGTGGAGATGGCGGTTGCCGCAGCGGATGACATCGAGCGGCGAGACGACGGTGCCCATTTTGTCCATCTCCCAGCCGGTGGGGAGCGGCGCCACGGGGTGGAAGGTGCACCAGAGCGCCTCCGGCAGCCGGTTGGCAGCCTTGCCGAACCAGCAGACCTGCAGGCCGATGCCGGGCCGTTGGCGGCTGAAGGTGTAGCGCAACTCGACGCGCGCCGGGGCGCCGTAGCGCTCTACCGCTTCTGCCGGCAGCGCCAGGTCGGCAAGGAACTCGTCGGCCTCGTCGTCGCGGCGGTGGTAGAAGCCGCGCAGTTCCGGCTCCCACCAGCGGCTTTCCGCGCCGGTGGCCGCCATGCCGGGTTTGGAGAGGTCGGGGATCGCCCAGTTCCACACCCACTCGTGCTCCATGTTGATGGTGTATTGCGCCAGGAAGCGGTCATAGTCGGCCTGCGCGAAGGTCTGGTAGCGGAACAGCCCGAGCGGATGACGCTTGTCGGCCCAAACGAGGTCATTGCGCTTGTCATTGAGCAGGTTCAGCGCGCCGGTCTGTTCGTCGAAGCGGATGAAGAAGTGCTCGACGGCGCGGTATTCCGTCTTCGCCGGCAGGAAGCCCGTGCGGTCGGCCGGCTGCGGATGCAATTGGGCCAGCGTTTCGGTCATCGCCTCGGCGATGGGATGCGGCTGCAGCGCGTCGATCGCCCCGGTCAGGTAGCCGCGCTGCTCCTGCCAGGAGGCTTCGAAGGCGCTATAGCGCGGGGTGCGGTCGGGGCGGCGATACCGCTGGCGTGCGTAGG
>CAINCZ010000013.1 GCA_903847195.1 uncultured Acidobacteriota bacterium
CACGGTAAAAAGCGGCGAATTCCCGGCGCAAGAGCATTGTTTCTAATTTGTCGTTCATGCAGATTATCTCAACCACCCAGGAATTGCGCGACCGGCTGAAGTCCGATCCATCCATTGCCTTTGTCCCCACCATGGGCAATCTCCATGAAGGGCATCTTGCGCTGGTGCAGCAGGCGCGCGAGCACGGCCGCTGCGTGGTGGTGAGCATCTTCGTCAATCCCCTGCAGTTCGGTCCAAGCGAGGATTTTTCCAGTTACCCGCGCACCTTCGATTCGGACTGCGAAAAGCTGGCAGGCTTGGCTGATGTGGTGTTCGCGCCGACGGTCGCGGATTTGTATCCCGAGCCACAGCAGGTGTTCGTCGAGCCGCCGCCGGTCGCCGGCGAACTGTGCGGAACGTTCCGTCCCGGACATTTCCGCGGCGTGGCGACGGTGGTACTGAAGCTGCTGAACATCGTCCAGCCGCAGGCGGCGGTGTTCGGCAAGAAGGATTACCAGCAGCTGCACGTGATTCGCGCCTTGGTGCGGCAGCTCAATTTGCCGCTGGAGGTCGTGGCGGGAGAAACCCTGCGCGCCGGTGACAACCTCGCCCTCAGCTCGCGCAACGGCTATCTCAGTGCGGAAGAGCGCGCCGAGGCGGTGCGGCTGTACCGGAACCTCGCATTTATCCGGGAGTCTATTATCGGGAATAGTCGCGATTTTTTGGCTCTGGAAAGCGGAGCCATTGCCGACCTGGAATCCCACGGCTGGCGCGTCGACTATGTTTCGGTGCGCGCCGCCGAATCTCTGGCTCCAGCGCAGGCCGGCGAGTTGAACCTGGTGGTGCTGGCAGCGGCATGGCTCGGCAAGACCCGATTGATCGATAATCTGGAAATTTGTCTCAATGCGGACAAAGCCTTATAATACGCGTCCTTTTGTTTTCCCGATCGCGGGAGTGGGCCAATGCAAAGACTGATGCTCAAATCCAAGCTGCACCGTGTCACCGTCACGCATTCCGAACTGCATTACGAAGGTTCGTGCGCGATTGATGAAACTTTGCTGGAGGCTGCGGACATCCGCGAATACCAGCAGATCGACATCTACAACGTGAGCAATGGCGAGCGTTTCACCACTTACGCCATCAAGGCGCAGCGCGGTTCGGGCATTATTTCTGTGAATGGCGCCGCAGCGCACAAGGCCAACCCCGGCGACCTCGTTATCATTGCCACCTATGCCATGTACAACGAGCTGGAACTGCAGAAATTCCAGCCCGAGCTGGTGTACGTGGATGCCGACAACCGCATCGTCGACAAGCGGCGGCAGATCCCGGTGCAGGCGGCGTAACCGGTTCCAGCATCCTGCCGGACTAGCAAACCCGAAACGAATTCATCGCTTCAAGTACCCTTTCTTCCGGCATCGCTTCGATGAGGTACGCAAGCGAGAGTGCAGCCCTCAATGTCCCGCCCGACATCTGCACTCTATCCAGACGCGCTATCAACAGCGCTGCTGCACCAACGATCTTTTTCATGTAAGCCTCTTCATGAATCA
>CAINCZ010000014.1 GCA_903847195.1 uncultured Acidobacteriota bacterium
GCTGCCGGCGAGGCAAGAAATGGCGGGCGTACGTCTGATCATTCAAACTCGATAGCAAGGGTTGCAGCAAGGGTTGAGAGTTAGCAGACAGTGTCGGTTTTGGCCCCCAGGACCCGTTCAATCGCCAGGCGCGCCACCCCGGAACGTTCCATAATGTCGAGCACATACTCGGGGCGATGCGTCAGCAGCAGTTCATACAAGTTGAGCGATGGATTGAGAAGCCTGGCCAGGAATGCGAGTGCGGCCTCGATCTTTGGCTTGCCTCGGCCGGAGCTCAGATAGAGGCTGCCGAGCGGCGGTATCGATTCGGTGCCGTCCACGCGACCTACGCCAAACCGGCGGCGTCGATCGCCGTAGCCCCAGCAAGAGGAAGGCGGTGCTTCCGTGTCGGTTGACATCTGTCTATCCTGCATACTGTGCCTGGGCCCGACTCTGCAAATAGACTAAGATCGCCAGAATGCTGCACACTTCGCCGGGTGCAAAGACCACGGGAAGAATAGGAGAAGTGATCAACATATAAAGGACATAGTCGCCGAGAGCGGCAACAAGGTTGCCACGCGACGAGTCGGGTGTACGCCGGCTCGACCGCAGGACGCCGACGTAGAGGCTGAGAAGCATGACTGCGCCGACGATGCCGTACTCGAATACGACGCCGAGCCAGCCGATATCGGCCAGATAGAATTGAGGGTCATTGAACCATCGATCGAAGCCGAAATCACTCGCGCGCGTCAGTGCGCCGACGCCGAAGATCCAGTTGAGCGGGTATGGCCCCAGAAAGCCGACTGCGAGGCTGGTGGTAACTTGGCGCACGCTGAGCGAGCCGCCGAACATGTCGGCTGCTAGTGGAAGGACTCCAGTTGCCAGCAGTGCCGCTGCCGTGCTGCACAACAGCAGGCCGCCGCACACCATCAACACGCGGTACCGCGGCCCGCTTTCGGCGAACAAGATATACAGGAGAACGGCAAGGGTGCTGGCAATGGGCATGCGCTCCTTGTTGGCAATCACCAGAAGAGCCACGCCGCCGATCGGCAACGCGAGGCGCAGCATCCGGCCACGGCGCAGCGCCGTCCGTGTCTCGAGAAAAATGAAGATGATGGCAAACCCCAGGGGAATAGTGATCCGGTAGCCGCGTTCCGGGTCCCAGAGGAACAGCTTTGAGATTTCCTCGCCAGGGGCGCCTGAGTGATAGGCTGTGGTGGGCATCAATACCCACAACAAACATAGGAGACCAAGGCTGGCCAAGCCCAGGATTCGGAAGGCGGAATCTAGTTCTTCCGGGCGCGGGTGAAGATGGCGCAGGAGCCAGCATAGCGAGAAATAGTAGACGAGAGGGAGGGTCTTGACGGTGCCGGTCAGTGCCGGAAGGTAGGACTGTCCGAAGTGCAGCATCGTCATCATCGGCGGCACCACCAGGCAGTAGCCTATCAGCAATATCATTGGCACTGTGTGTGGGGGATTGTCCCGCAGCCCAAGCAGGGTCAACGGAAGCGTAAGTATGGGCCAAGTCTTGGACATAACATAGAGTGGGGGCACGTCCACGATGTAGTAGAAGGTCTCCATGAACAGAGGCAGCAACGCGAGCAGCACCAATGTGGTAATGAAAGAGTCGTGCTTCGCCGCCGGGACGGGCATGCCGGTCAACCCCGCGACTTCGTGTCCGGCGAGGGTAGCGGCACGGCAGGCATGCGCGAGCGTAACGGAACAACAGCAAACATGCTGAGAATGTTGAGGCCGAGCCGTCGCCATACTCCCACCGCGCTGCCTAGGCTCATGGTCGCGGTGGCTGCGGCGGCAGCCAAGGCTGCGCCCAATGCGCCCAAGGATGGCACTAGCAGCGCCAGCGCCAGCACAAGTACGCCGAGGGTGACGCGAGCGCAGCTCCAGAGCCAGCGTTCGTTCCCGCTCATTGCCAGCATTGTGTTGCCCTGGGCAAATATTGCGTAGGTGAGCTGACCAAGCGTGGCAACAACGAGCAGGGGCGCGCCCGTTCGGAAAGCATGTCCGAACAGGCCGAGAATGGTGGCCGGAAACAGCAGCATCGCTGCTGCCGCTGGCAGCGCCAGGACGGCAACATCCCGGGTTGCCGCGCGGGCCGCGCGCGTGAAGCCAGCCCAGTCGCCGGCCTCGTGCAGCCGGGCAAGGCGGGGTGCAGCAACCGCGTATACCGCGATCGTTGCGACAGTCAGCAGGGCGGAAACCTGAGTGGCCAGGCCAAGCAGTCCCACCTCCGTGTCCGTAGCTACGAGGCCCAGCGCCAGGATCGGCAAATTCCGGAGCAACAGGTATGTCACCTCCACACCAAACAGCGGCCACGCTACTGCGAGCACTGGCCCGACTTCGAAGCCCTGCAGCGGACCGACGCCGATTACCCGCCAGACCAGCGCCAAGCCCAAAAGCGCCGCTGCCGCCATTGCTAGCACCGCAACCAACGCAGCTTGCGCGACGGTGCCTCCGGCAGCGAGCAGCCAGCCCGTGGTCAACAAGGGCCAGATCACGGCGGAAACGATTTGGCCGGCGATCGGCCGACTCAGCGCACTGAGCAGCGATCCGGCAGTGCTCGCAACGGTACAGCCCAGGATTCCAAAACTGAACAGACGCAAGATCGGCACGAAATCAGGGTTGCCGAACAGCCTCGCGCCGAGGAAGGGGGCGGTCAGGAACAGCAAGATCGAGATAGCCGCACTCGTCGTCGCGGTGCTGCCGAAGGCAAATACCGCAATTCCGCGCGCCAAGGCCGCATTCTGGCTCTGCCGTGCCACTGCGAGTCGCTTCATCGCAACCGTGTCGATGCCGAACCGGGCGACTGGTGAAGCAATGGAAATGAGTGCCATGCCGATGTAAAATTGCCCGGTCCCCTGTACTCCGAGGACCAGGGCAAGCATCAGATTGAAGGCATAGCGGACTACGATCTCGGTGAGGCGAACGGCAAATACGCGGGCCAGGCGCCGTCCGGTAGAAATCAAGTATGTCAGCCAGAGCAGCCGCATCATAGCGTGGCCGCCGCCATTAAAGACGCCAGTCCGATCGCCGGGCGGAAAACAACGCTGCTGCCGATCCGAGCGGTGTTGGTCATCGGCAACGTGCCGATGGTCGCGACCGGCTGGCGAACGCGACGAAACAGACGGCGCAGGCTGTTCGCACGCAGCAGAACGGTAATATCGTTTCGGGGCAACGCGAGCAGTCGCCGCCATAATGTTGCCTTCAGGCAGCGATACATGTGGTTGCGCTCCTGCAGTCACAGTCGGCTAATCTGCACTGCCTCAGGATAATAGCGCACGTCAGGCGTCGGCGACAGTGCGGCGAGCCGTCGACCGGCGCGGCGCAATTGCCATGTCAGGTCCATGTATTCGTCACAGAAGTTCGAAGCTGTCAAGATTCCGATGGTCCGCCCGTGCGATGGTAGTCCTGCTCGAAGGAGACGGCCATTGAAGCGCAGGCGTAGCGGCGGCGGCATTCAGGTCACGTCGAAGTCGATTCCGGCGAAGGCGACGCCATCGGCCGGCAGTATGGCGCCGGCGCTGCACAGCGACCGGTAGATCAAGTTCAATGGGACGGTGCGCAGGCGGTCCGGCACCGGCCAGGAGGTTCCAGGGGAGAACCGCGTGCCTGGATCCAGGCCGAACCACAACCGCGGGCGGCGCAGCCGGCGCTGCGGCAGCGTGCTCATGATCGTCGCGGCGACAGTCGGTTCGGGGGCGAAGGTCAGCACCGAAGTGACGCCGAGATAACGCGTCGGCCCATTGACCTCCACACCGGCGCGGCTTGGCTGCCAACTGTAGCGAGTGGCCGTGTTGCGCAGGCGCCAAGCAAGGCTTTCGGCGGTCCAGTTACGCCGCCAGCATGGTTCGGTCCAGTCCACCGCGCGCGTCGGCGGCCACAGCATCACGCGGGCCTGTAACGGGCTGACGAGCTGGAAGCCAAGGCTGCGCACGAAGCCGGGCGTACTGTTGTCATTGGCGACGCCGACGATGTGATCGACCTGGCGCTCGGCTGCCAGGGCATAGGTCTGCTCCGCCAACGTCTTGAACAGCCCCTTGCCACGGAAATCCGGATGCACCGCGGTGTTCAGCGACAGCGCCGCGCGAGTACAGTGGCCGTCATGGCGCGCGGTAATCGGAATTACGACGTAATGGCCGACAAGCGTGGCATCCGACCAGGCGTTGACGCCGATTACCGGGCCCTCCGGGTTTTCAGCGTACAACCATTGCAGGTGGGGCGCAGTGATGCGGGTCGTCCGCGGCCATACCAGACGCAGGAAAGCTGCGGTCTGGGCGATCTCCCCGGCGCTAATGCCGACCGTCCGGAAGCTTAACGTCGCGCTCATGCGACCACCTCCGCCTGCCGGTCGGGGTATTCCGGCCGCTGCAGGTATTCGTGCACCGTGACGAGGGTGAAATCGCGCTGGATGCGTCGGATCTTGTCCGCGACAGTGCGGAGCCCGACATACGACCTGAACTGCCGTCGCCAAGCCATCGGCAGGCGCGGCTGCGCCGGGTCGATCTCGCGCGGGTGGATGTAGAATATTATCGGCCGGCGTTCCGCCAGGATGCGTCGGCCGAGCGCACGTATCAGAGGATAGGGGAACAGGCGCAAGTAGCCTCCCCCGAAAAGGTAAACCGGCCGACCCAGCAGCTTCAGCACCGATACCGGCACTTCGTGTAACGCGCCTGCCGCGCGCAGTTCCACATGGGGGCGGTAGTGTGCGCCCGCGAGACCGCCGCCATGCGTGCGCGGTGCGGGAAAAACCGAACAGTCGTAGCGGTAGCCGGCAGCGAGAAGCTGGTCGAAGAACCAGGGCGTGGCGGCGTTTACCGAGAAGCCGGTGGCCCGGTAGCCGTGCACTGGTGCACCAATGGTGTCTTCCAGCAACAACCGGCTGCGGCGCGCGTCTTCAAGAAAGGCGGCCGGCGTCAGCGACCAGACTAACTCGTGAGCGTAGCCATGCGAGGCAATCTCATGTCCGGCACCAGCGGCCTCGCGAACAAGGTGCGGGAAACGCTGTGCCACGTAGCCAAGGAAAAAGCAGGTTACTTTCGTTCCGGTCTCTGCAAACAAATCCAGCAGGACGTGGAAGTTACGCTCCACGCGCGAAGGCAGTGCATCCCATTCGGCAAGCTTCGGCGTGGCTGGCAGTTCGAGGATGTGGAACCAGTCCTCGACGTCCACGGTGAACATCGACGGCATTGCCGCCAATGGCTGCCGGGAGAGCTTTGACATATGCGCCATTTTCCTGACCAGATCAGCGTTGACGGGTGGCGGCCCGGTCGCGAACGGAGCGCGCGCCACCGCGCCAAAAGGCACGCACCGCCAGCCATAGCACGGGCAGCGATTCAAAGATGAAACGGTACCCAAACAGGTGCGGCGACCGCACTAGGCGGAATAGCCATTCGAGGCCAACCAAGCGTATGAGTTTCGGGGCGCGGGGGACCATGCCGGTGGCGAAATGGAGCGCACTGCCTACCGGCAAACCGATGCCTTTGGCACGGCCACTGCGCAGCACCCTTAGTAGGACCTGCTCCGATCGGGGCGCACCGGTGATGATGAAAACGAAGCGAGCGGGGTTCATGATGACGAAATCGACGCACCGCTGCACTTCCGTCAGGCTGGAAAAGTAGTTCAACGGTGGCACGTGCTGGACGATGTGCCGCAGGCAGAACTGCGCCTGGAGGCGAGCCACTATCTCCTCGTTGCCGCCGATGATCGCGATCGGATCGTCCGGCCGGATCACCCGCTGCAGCAGCAGCAAGGCGAGGTCCGCGCCGGTGGCGAGCGGCAGCCGCTGGCCAAAAAGGGTCCGGGCGATCAGCCGGATGATCTGGCTATCGCACAAGCACATCCAGGCGGCCCGGTACGGCTCTCGCAATAGGTTGCCCGGTCGGTCGAGCAGGACCACATGCTGGACGTTGGCAGTCACCAGGAAGGCGAACGGCTCGGCCGCGGATCGTGCGGCCAAGCGCGCCACCACCTCCTCCAGCCCGAGCGGAGTGAGCGAGACGAGGCCGAGGAAATCGATACCCACCGGCAATGGCGCATCGCCGCAGGCAAGGTTCGGGCCGTCGATTGGTTCCACGGTCGCCAGGGTAGTTGGCATCACGCGGCAGGATCCAGTTTGAGGACTGGCGGATTTCCGGCACGCCATGAGAGTGACTAGGAAACCACGCCGGAACAGGCGCGCAGTCGCGGCAGGGTCATCAGGATGGCATTCTCGTCGGTGCTCGGCTGGGCCACTAATCGCTTGTTCACCAGGGAGACCTCCACGTAGCCAAGGCCGCTCAGCAGGTCGAACACGCGCACGTTCTTCCAGTAACGCTCGATCAACAGGACGGGCGTGTGCCGCCGCAAGGTTGACTGAGCGCCCAACAGCACGTCGAGTTCGAAGCCTTCGACATCGATCTTGATGAAAGTGGGCGCGAGGTCGAGGCTATCAAGCGTGAGCGTCCGGCAAACATGCTCGCGCAGCGTCAGCTTGTCCGCCTTGAACCCGTACAGCACGGACGGACCGAGATAAGTTTGCGCGGAATCGCGGTGAAAGCTGGCGTTGCCGTCGTAGGTAAGGCCCGCATAGACCGGCTCGTACAGTGTGCGTTCCCCCGCGACGGCAGCAAGGCCAAAATTGTGCAGCGTAACCAGCAGATCCGCGCCGAAATGTTCGCGAAGCCCCGCGAATATACGGTTATTGGGCTCGAAACTGACGATACGGGCTTCGGGGCGATAGCTGCGGATCGACAGGATGCTCTGTCCGCGGTTGCCACCCACATCTAAGAATAAGTCCACCTCACTGCGGGGCAAATGCGCTATCACCGCGAAGCCGCGTTCGTGCGGCAAATGAAGCCGGCTCCGGACGAAATGATACAAGAGATTCTTGAGCGGAACCAGCCAAGGAAGATGGGCCTGGACTGTTCGCAGCACCTTCTTCACCGGCAAGGAAACTTTCCTCCTGGGTTGGAACGCGCTTGCGTGACGTGGCACAACCCACGGCACCGGCAAGGCCAGATGACTAACCGTATCTCAACGCCGTCATACCAAAACCGGATCATTGACCGTCCAACTTCGGTTGAGGCCCTTTGGGATGAACCGCCACGAGATTGCCGTGCCAGGGCGGCAATGCGGCGACTGGCGACAGCACCCCGCCGTCGAGATGATGGATTTTATAGCCCAGGGAACTGAGTTGGTTGAAACAGGACGCCGCGTCGCCGTTGCGAAGGGCGATCGGCGCGTTGATCTCGAAGATGACGATCGGCCGGAACCGCTCCAGCGTTGCGCGTCCGCCCGACACCACCCGCGGCTCCGCACCTTCCACGTCGATTTTTAGGCAGTCAAGTCGGGCTAACGCGTGCTCGGCGGCCAGGACGTCGAGCGTCGTCAGCCGGACAGTCTCGCTTGTTGCGGCGCTCTCGTCCACCAACAGCGAGTATGCCTGCGGATCGTCGCCAAGTGCGACGTGATGTAGTTGCGCCTCGCCCGGAGCATCGGCTAGTGCCGCCTCGACGACCCACACCTGTGGGAGGCGATTGAGTGCGAGGTTGCTGCGCAGCTGCCCGACCGATTCGGCACCAGGCTCAACCGCGATTACCAGCCCCGCCGGACCGACGAGATGCGCCGCCTTGAGCGAGAATAGGCCTATGTTGGCGCCGACATCGACGAGGACGCCACGTGGGCCCACGAACCACTGCAGCGCGGCGAGTTCAGGCTCGACGCGGTCGCGCAGTAGGAAGGCCCCGACCGATGTATAGCGCAGGTCGGGCGGCACACGCAGTCGCGGCCCTCCTGGGAGCAGGCGAAACGAAGGCGCGCGGCCGATCGTCACGCAAGCCGCCCAGATGGCGGCCCGCGCGAGTGTCGCAGCCGGCGCGGCGCGGAAGCCAGGATGTGCCGCCAGGCGGCGGATCTTACGTATCATGGTGTTGGGACAAACTCCGTGAAACCCGCGGCCGACAAAGCCTCGGCTGCCCAATAACGGCCCGTGTTCAATGGCCCCCTCCGCCCGGAAAGGACCAAGTCGACGGTCTTCCACACGATCCTGGCGTCAAGCCAAAGCGACCAGTTTTCGATGTATTCCAGATCCTTGGAAACCGCCCACGCGGCCTTTTCCAGGGTGTAGATACCGCTGCGAGAGCCGCTGACCTGCGCCAGGCCGGTCAGGCCGGGTTTCACTTTGTGACGCTCGATGTACTGTACTACCGCATCGGCGTAGCGCCGGTCGCCAATTCGCATGGTCGTCGCCTGAGGACGCGGTCCAACGATGGACATGCTGCCAGCCAACACGTTGAGCAGCTGCGGCAGCTCGTCGATACTGAAGCGGCGCAGCACATGGCCGACCCGAGTCACGCGCGGGTCGCGTTGCTGCGTGCCAAGGTAGCCTTCCTGGTCCTGGGCATCCATGACCATGGTACGGAATTTCAGGATCGAAAACGGTCGGTTGTTAAAGCCAATGCGTTGTTGGCGGAACAGAACACCGCCTGGGCTGTCGAGAACGATAAGCAACGCGACTAGCAGCAACAACGGCGCGGTGCCAATCAGCACACCCACAGCGACGACAATGTCGAACAGGCGCTTCATAATTGCGCCCCACCAATGGATTGGCCGCTCGACAAGCACGGTGACCCGCTCGCCAGCCACGAACGCGTAGCGGTCCGGATGATACGATGCATTGGCTTCATCAGCCGTGCCGACAATATCCACCGGCAGCGAACGAAGCCGGGCCAGGATTTCATTGATTCTGCCGGTTGCGCTGGGCGGCAACGCCAAAATTATCATGGCAGCGGAGTGTGCCCGCACGTAATCTATCAGATCATCGATCCGGCCGCCGACTTTCACCCAACGCAGACTCGCCGGGCGCCGCCCGGCACGATCGTCAAATACGCCGAGCAGCGAGACCGATCCGTTGCGTTGTTCGTGCAGCTTTTGCAGGACGCGGCCGGCGTTTTCGGTAAGCCCGACGATGGCGACCTTCCGCGTCCACAGCCGTTGCAACAGCGGCCTGACTTTACGCAACAGGTTTCGTAGCGCGGCCCCGATTCCTGCGGACGCAGACGCTGCGGCCTCGCGGGGGTTGAACCCGAGCGCCAGTTCATAGAGCTGCGTCATGCACCGACCTCGGCGCGCACACCCATAACGCCACAACCATAGGTTGATATATCTTAAACATACCTTAGTTTTTTAGCTGAATAAAGTTTTTTCTTGAGGTCACGCGACAAAGTCGCGGCGGGTGCAGGCTCAGCAAGTATGTGCCCAGGTGCAACGCCGTGGCTATGGCCGTCGTGGCTGGTCGGGCGAACTGTAGGAAGTCAATGCCGCGCGAGCAGCTGATGTTCAGCACCCACTGTACAGCAACCCGAGCAGCGTCGTTTTCTCGGTGCGCATTCCCGTCGACCATCATTCCACATCGGAACGAACCAACGTGGGCCGCGGGGCGCTGTCCGGCAATACAATACCTCGGGACCGATCGGCAGTGCGGGCAGCGGGCTTGGCGAGCTGCGAGCAGCGTCGGACGTCGGGTGCGCGAAGCATGCTCGGACCCTTCCGACAAGCGTGCCCGTTCATGGCGTTCTAATCGCGAAACATGACCGCGGCGGGCATCGTTCGAACCAACGGATGTCCGGCCGGTCAACCGCGCGGTGCGTGAGCCTCAATACATGGCGGCTGGTGCGTTGTTGTTGATCGCATAGCCGAACGAACGGCTGAACGGCAGGAACCGATTGATGTACTGGTCGATCCAGAGGTCGATTTCGGAGATCCGGTTGCGTGGCACGAAGACGATATCTCCAGGATAAAGCGGCACGTCACCGCTATCGCCAGCCGTTGAGACGAATTTCTGTAGATTTAATGTGCGCAGCATCGGCCGGTCTTCCGGATTGCGGCGGATCAACACGACCTCGTCCATGCGCGCTTCCGTGCCGAATCCCCCCGCAAGCAAGATCGATTCGAGGGCGCCGCGGCGGCCCGGAACAGGATAGGCGCCCGGCTTGCTTACCGAGCCGCCGACGAAGACCAGGGCAGCCGCCGGATCGTTCAGCGACACCGTGACGATGGGGTCAGTGAGCAGCCGCCGCGCGTTCTGCGTGATCGCCGCCTCGAGCTCCTTCGCCGTCAATCCCGCGGCCCGCACGTGGCCGGCTGCGCGCAGCCCAATCGTGCCATCCGGGGCAACGATAGCGTCTTCGCCCATCTCCGGCGTGAGCAGGAACTCCACCTTCAGCTTGTCGCCCGGTTCGAAGCGATAAACCGGCGGGGAGTCGGTCCAGGAGGCGAAGCCCGTCGGGCGGTCCGCCTGAGGGGAGATGCTCTGCGTGGTGCCGCAGGCCCCCATCCCAATTAGAAGCGCGAACAGGACTAGGGGGACGGCGCAGACGCGAACGCAACGGCTGAGGTGGGACATGGTCAGAGCAAACGCTCTAGAACAGGGGGCAACACTTGCCGCTGCCCGGTGAAAGCGAAACCGAGCAGGTTGCCGCCGGCCGTGACGATGCGTTGGCGGGAGCAGAGGGTTTGATCCGTACGCGTGTGTTCCGCTCGTATCACCAGGACGTTGCTGTCCACCAGGGCACTCAGGCGCCGGCTGGCGTAATCGTCCTGGCCGACAGGCGCGATGATCAGGATCATCTCGAAGCCGGCGCGGAACCGATCAAGCGCCTCCTTAATCTCCTTTGCCCCGGCGTGCACTTCTGCGAGCGCGGCCGCGCGAGCATCGTAGGCGACCCAGAGACGGCGGATGCCGGTGCTGAATGCCATAGTTTCGCCGACCACGGGCTCGGCCCTCTCCGCATCGTTGCCCAGCACCTCCAGATGCCGACGCGACGCTCCAGCAAGGTCAACGAGCAACGTGCGTCGGCCGAAATCGCGCGCCAACTCGACCGCCACAGCATGTACCAGTTCGGCGCAGTCCTCGCCGTCGGGTGGCACGAACTGTACCACCGAGAGCGTCTCGTTGCTGGCCGTATCAACCAACAGGGCTGCCAGGCCAGCCGCCGCGGGGCAACCAGTCGTCGCCAGGAAACGCTGCCCGGCCGGGAAGTTGGCTAACAGGCGAATGCCGAGGCTGTTCTCCGCCTCGGTGGCATGGATGGGAACGCGGCGCAGCGCGGCAAACGCGAGAACGATGGTGGCGGCCGCCACCACGCCGGCGGCGAGTCCGCCCACAACGAGGGCGAGAGCCATCCCCTGTCCGGGGAGTAACGTGGGCTGCTGGACAACGTGCACGTTACTAGAACGGGCCTCGTCGGCCTTTTCCTCCATACGGGCGGCCGCCTCTCGCGTGGCGAACTGGCGGTACACCCCTTCCAACGCATCGCGCTGACGCAACAGCGGCCGCAGCCGAGCATCGGTCACCAGCACCTGGATGGCACGTTCTTCGGCCCGCTGGCGTGTACTTTCCAGCTCCTGCAGCTGCCGGTCCAGTGCAGCGGCATCCATTTCGGCGGTGACGAGGCGGGA
>CAINCZ010000015.1 GCA_903847195.1 uncultured Acidobacteriota bacterium
CATGAGTGATCCCACCCAGACCCTGAGTGTCGATGCTGAAACGCTGGCCATCCTGCGCTGTCCGCTGACGCGCAGCCGCCTGCGGCGCGAGGGGGACTTCCTCATCGCCGAAGTCGGCGGCCTGCGCTACCCGATTCGCGAGGGATTCCCCGTGCTGTTGGTCGAAGAAGCGGCCCTGCCGGCCGGGGTTGCCTCGCTGGATGAGTTCCGCAAGAAGTATTCCGACCAGATCGCCCGGTGAGGGTCCGGCGCGCGGCGCGAAGGCCAAGGCAGACAGAGGCAAAAAAATGGCAGGCAAAAAAATGAATAGGGTGGGATACCGCACCCATTGTTTTGCCTGCCATCTTTTTGCCTTGATCATTCTACACGAAGAACGTCCCCGAACCCTCATTGGGAATCATCTTGGTGCGACAACATCCGTCCGGCACTCGCGCCTTCACTTTCCAAGTTTGATGGCCGCGGCGTCGCGGAGACTCAGGTCGGGATACGCGGGATCCTGGCCGACGTCGGGACGGCGCTTCCAACTTCGGGCGCAGGCCGGGTATTTGTCGCGACGGTCGACGGCCTGGATGGAGATGGCGGCCGCGCTGGGATCGACGACGATGGAGTGGAAGCCTGCGCCGAGCATGTCTTCCAGATCCACGCCATAGGCGCTGAGCCAGGCCTTTTCCTGCTCGGTCTTCACGGTGTAGACGATCTCGGCCTCGAGCGCCTTGTTCATGCCGGCGGCCTTCTTGATGCCGTCGAGTTGCATGAGTCCAGTCTCACGGAGCGCCATGAGGAGATCCCACTGCTGGCGCGTCTCGGCGGAGACTTCCAGCGGCAGCGGCCTGGGCAGCAGCGCCAGGTGAACCGAGGCAAGATTCGCCTCGTCGGCCGGTTTGTGGGGGATGTGTTCCCAGGTTTCGTCGGCCGTGAAAACGACCATGGGGGCCAGCAGCTTGGTCAGCGCCAGGACCATCTGGTGCATGACGTATTGGCAGCGGCGGCGCAGCGGGGCGGCCGGGGCTTCGCAGTAGAGCCGATCCTTCATGGCGTTGCCGTAGACGGCGGAAATCTGCACGGAGCAGAAGTCGTGCAGCAGGCGGAAGGCGCGATGAAGCTGATAGGCGTCGTAGGCTTCGGTGACCTGGACGATGAGCTGGTTGAGCTGGTCGAGTGCCCAGGCGTCCAGAGACGAAGATGGTAGGGTGGGTCCATGACCCACCGTGCCTGGCTGGTAGTCGTAGAGATTGCTCAGCAAATACCGCAGCGTGTTGCGGATCTTCCGGTACTTGTCTCCGAATTCGCGGATGACCTGGGGGCTGGTGGGGATGTCGTTCTGGTAGTCCACCGAGCAGCACCAGAGGCGCAGGAGGTCGGCGCCGTGGGTGTCGATCTCCTTGGTTGCGGTCACATATTCCTTGTCGGATTTGCTGACCTTGGTGCCGTCCGGCTTGACGATGAAGCCATGCGTGAGCACCTGCTTATACGGCGGCCGCCCCGTGCAGCCCAGGGCCGGCAGCAGCGACAACTGGAACCAGCCGCGGTGCTGGTCGGAACCTTCGAGGTACATGTCGCAGGGATACTTGAACCCCGGCCGGCCGACGAGCACCGAATGCCAGGACGACCCCGATTCAAACCAGACGTCGAAGATGTCCTTCTCCTTGCGAAGTTGATCCTTGGGGAAACTCGGCCCGGGGTCGTACCCTTCGAGAATCTGGGCCGGGGTTTGTGTGAACCAGGCATCGGAGCCGTGCTTGGCAAACGAGCGGG
>CAINCZ010000016.1 GCA_903847195.1 uncultured Acidobacteriota bacterium
ACCCAGCGCATGGGCACTACGAGCATGGGCTTTGTCAAACACTTCGGCAGACTCCCGTTCTCCATCAGGTCGAGAGTCTTGCGGAGAGAGGCGGTGGCGCCAGGCAGCCAGTCGGGGTGGACAACTTTGTACGCCTTACGGCCAGTGAACAGGGGCATCAGTTCACCTTCCCTTTCGGCACATGCGGATCGCCCAAGGATTTGTCCTCCAAGATCTGCTCTTGTCGGATACATCCCGCGTCGACCAGGGACGCCGCCATGGACTCGTCGGTCTCGCCGGCGATGATACAGACGGTGAAGTCTGGGAAGTCGGTCATGTTGGCGGTGTCGAACAGGATCGGCTGCCGCTCCAGCAGCCGATCGCAGTTCTCGCGCGAGAGGCCGATGCCAAGCACCGGCCTCCCTGTTTGAGTATCAGAGCCAGCGAACTTTATCACCGCCGCCTCACGCTGAGCGTGCCTTCCTGCCAGCAGCGGACGCCCGCCCAGGTGGCCGGCAAGCCGCCACGTTTGGCCGCTTCCTTCTTCAGGAACACCAGATCGAACTCGCGGATGGCCGAGAGGGGGACAATGCCCGCGGCGATCGCCTTGACTAACGCCTCGGGGTCGGTGATCTCTGCCTGCCACACCTTACGGCCGCTGGAATTGTCCAGGACGGGAGTAGCCTCCATAATCACCGGGGCAACCACGGCCGCGGCTTCCTGCGTGGCGGCCTTGGCCGCTACCACATCTCCATTGCGGAGGGCGGCGCGAGCTTCCGCCGCCAACCGCTGGCGTTCTGCCTCGGCCGCGCGCTCAAGTTCCCATTGTTGGCGCCGAGCCAAGTCCTCTTTGGCCCGTCGGTACTTCAGGATGGCACCCTTGAGGGAATCGGCAAGGGTGGCCCACCGTTTCTTCCAAGGCTCTACCGTGGCAATCGCCATTTTGTGCCGGGCGTAGAACGAAGAGATCGCCGGCTTAGTGGCAGCATCTACCTGATCTCCGCCCAGGACAACCTGGTGGAGCAACTCATCGGTGATGCGCAGTTCATTGTCATCGTTGATCCCGATTTCCAGTCGGGACTTGACTGCGATTTCGAAGCGATCGAGGGCGCTCTGCTCGGCCAGTACTTGGCAGACGTTGGCCAGCGCGGTGACCTCGGGGTCGGGTTGCGGTACTACTCGAACGGCTGTGGACATGCAGTTGTCTCCTTTTCGAACGGTGATGGGGTCGGTGCCGCGGTCGTGTCCGCCGGGCGGATACAGCCAGCGGCGACAGGGATCAGTTCGGCGAGGACTGTATCCCGGTGCTCAAGCCAGTCAGGGATTACCATCTCCACGCCGCGCTGGTCTTGAGAAGCGATTTTCTCTAAGAGTTCTTGGATGCCCGCCAGCACCTTCCGCAGCCCTGGCCGCCGTGGCTTGGGCCCGGAGGTCTTCTGCTGACGGGCAGGCCCCTTCACCTTTGTCCGCCGCTGCTCCTCGGCAGTGAACGCCGCGACGATCTCTTCTCGAAGAGAGGCCTCGATCCAGAAATCGTCCTTCAGCGCTTCAGCGAGCGCGCGATGGCGCCCGGTCTGGGACTTCCATTGGTCCTTCCGTGAGCAGAACCCGACGCCATGGAGGGGCAGCGATCGCTCCCCCTTGCCAGATTCCGTCTCTTGCCATTTGGGAGAGAGTGTCGCAGGGATGTTGGCGTAGCAAAGCATCGCAGCCCTCACCCCGAACAAGTTGGGGTTCTTGTGCAGGTAGTAGTCCTTCAGCCGGCGGCTGTCGTTGATCCGGGTGAATGTGAGGTGCACGGCTTGGCCGCGCACCTCCAGGGAATACTTGTTCATAACGCGGTCCCAGCGAGGGGATCCGACAGGTCCGCATGCATGGGCATGTCCGCGCCCAGGTCCGCGAGTTGCCGGACAAGTTCTTCCTGTTTGGCCTTGTCCCCCTTCTTCATCGCCGCCGTCAGGCTGCGCTTCAGCCCTCC
>CAINCZ010000017.1 GCA_903847195.1 uncultured Acidobacteriota bacterium
CGTACAAAGGCGGCTTGCGCCTGCACCCCACCGTTTGCGCCAGCATCCTCAAGTTTCTGGCCTTTGAACAGGTCTTCAAAAACTCGCTGACCACGATGCCCATGGGCGGCGGTAAGGGCGGCTCCGACTTCGACCCCAAGGGCAAGAGCGACAACGAAGTCATGCGCTTCTGCCAGAGCTTTATGACCGAACTGGCGCGCCACATCGGCCCGGACACCGACGTGCCGGCCGGCGATATCGGCGTTGGCGGCCGCGAAATCGGCTACCTCTTCGGCCAGTACAAACGCCTGCGCAACGAGTTCACCGGCGTGCTGACCGGCAAGGGCCTGAACTGGGGCGGCTCGCTCATCCGGCCCGAGGCCACCGGCTACGGCTGCGTCTACTTCGCCCAGGAGATGCTCAAGACCCGCAAGGACTCGCTCGAAGGCAAGACCTGTCTCGTCTCGGGCAGCGGCAACGTCTCGCAGTATACGGTCGAAAAGCTCCTGCACTTCGGCGCCAAGGTCGTCTCGCTGTCCGACTCCAACGGTGCGATCTTCGATCCCGACGGCATCAGCCACGAGAAGCTTGCCTGGGTGATGGAACTCAAGAACGCCCGCCGCGGCCGCATTCGCGAATACACCGATGAGTATAAGAAGGCCATCTTCCTGCCGGTCGATGGCCGCATTGAAGCCAATCCGCTGTGGAACCTCAAGGCCGACTGCGCCTTCCCCTCCGCCACGCAGAACGAAATCAACGCCAAAGACGCCGCCAACCTGATCAAGAACGGGTGTAAGGTCGTAGCCGAAGGCGCCAACATGCCGAGTACGCTCGAAGCCACCCGCCTGTTCGTCGAGGCCAAACTGCTCTACGGCCCGGCCAAGGCGGCCAACGCCGGCGGCGTCGCTACCAGCGGCCTCGAGATGTCGCAGAACTCCATGCGCCTCAACTGGACCCGCGAGGAGGTCGATGATCGCCTGCACAAGATCATGATCGCCATCCACCGCAACTGTTACGAAACGGCCGAAAAGCACGGCACACCCGGCAACCTGGTCAACGGGGCCAATATAGGAGGCTTCCTCAAGGTAGCCAACGCCATGCTGGATCAGGGGTTGGTATAGCGCGGAGTGTCGGCAGGTGTCCCGATCCCGCCCACGCGCGCGGAAGCGCGCGAGGGTGGGGCCCCCGGCCCCCGGCAAATTAACAGGACCCACATCTGCTAACTGCGGCAGATGTGGGGCACCTGGCGCCCTTCATAAAGCGAAGCACCCCGCGATGATCTGACGGATTAGTGCCCCACATTCCTGGAGTACCCAGAAAAAGAAAACGCCCCACGCCGGAAACGTGGGGCATGGAAAATGATCGGGACCCGGCGGTTATGCGCCCTGACCCTTGGCGTTGACGACCAGCTCGGCGTAGACCTGCTGGGCGGCGCGCAGACCGTCGCCGAGTGAGAAGGTGCCCGGAGCAAAATTAGCGAGCGAGTGCTCCAGCGCGCCGATGATGCCGATGGCGTCGAGATAGTCGAAGTAGCCGATGTGGGCGACCCGGAGGACCTTGCCGAGCATCTCGCCCTGGCCGTCGGTTACCACGGCGTCAAAGCGCTGGCGCAGGTCCTTGACGAGCGTGGTGGAGGAGATTCCATTGGGCGGCGCGATGGCCGTCAGCGCGGCTCCCGGCGGGTTGGCGAAGATCTCAAAGCCCAGGGCTCGTCCGGCGGCGCGCATCATGGCGGCCGAAACCTCGGCGTTGTCGATCAGGGCGTCGCGGCCCACGGCGAGGTCGCCGTTGCCGGCATCGCGCAGGTAGTCGAGGGCGGCGCCCAGAGCGGCGATCAGGGCAATGGCCGGCGTATAGGCCGACTCGCCCTTGGCGGCGTTCTTGCGCTCCTTGCGCAGATCGAAGTAGAAGGCCGGGGAGTGGGGCTGTTCCATGCGCTTCCAGGCGCGCTCGCTCACCGAAAGATAGGCCAAACCCGGAGGAATCATCAGCGCCTTCTGCGAGCCGCCGATGACGACGTCAACGCCCCAGGCGTCGAAGTCGAAATAAGTGGTGCCGAGGCCGGTGATGGCATCGACGACGAGCAGGGCGTCGCCGCCCGCGGCGTTCAACTCGTTGACCACGGCGGCAATGGCCTTCACGTCGTGGCGCACGCCGGTCGAACTCTCGTTGGCCTGCATGTAGACGCAGCGCACGTCCCTGGTCAGCTTGGCCTTGACGGCTTCGGCGGTGACGGTCTGGCCGTAGGGAGCCTCGACGAGTTCAATGGCGCAGCTGTAGGTCTTGGCGAGGCCGGTCCAGCGCTCGCCGAACTTGCCGGCGGTGACTACGACGACCTTGTCGCCAGCCTTGGTCAGGTTGGCGATGGAGGCTTCCATGGCGCCGGTGCCGGACGAGGCCAGCAGGATCACGTCGTTGGCCGTGCCGATGAAGACCTTCAGGTCGGCCAGCACACGCAGGAAGAGCGCCTTGAAATCGGCGGTACGGTGATGAACGTTGGCTGCCGCCATGGCGTACTGGGCGGCGGGCAGCAGCGGAGTCGGACCGGGGGTGAACAGGCGGTTCTTCTTCAGCATTATTTCCACTCTTCGTGATTTGCGGTGGGGCAAAGGCCAACTGTCTGCTCGGCCCGGGGCCAGGACACACCACCGCTTCAAGACGACGAACGTCCTTAGAAGGCGAATTTACCATGCCGGGAGAGGCCCGAAGGCGCGGAAAAGCCCGGGCAGGCAATCGGAACTTTGAGTTGGGCGAATCGGAACTTTGGGGGTTCCAGCCTGCGGCTCAGGTTCCAACCCACATCTGCCAAAACCGGCAGATGTGGGGCGCCAGGCACCGGCCGCGCTATACTTTTCGCCATGAAGCTGATGGAACAGATTCAGAAAGACATGACCAATGCGATGAAGGCGCGCGAGGAGTTGCGGCTCTCGGCGCTGCGCATGATGAAGACCGCGCTCAAACTGAAGCAGGTGGAAAAGGCCGGCACCGATTTCACCGATGCCGATGCCGTGCAGGTGCTGGCCACGATGATCAAGCAGCGCAAGGAATCGGCCGATGTGTTCCTGCGCAACGGTCGGGCCGAACTGGCGGAAAAAGAGGAGGCCGAGATCGTAGTGATTGAGGGCTACATGCCCAAGGCGGCGTCGGAGGAAGATATCCGTGCGGCAGTGGCGGCCACCGTTGCCGAGATGGGCGCGCCCACGATGAAAGACATGGGCCTGGTGATGAAGAACACCATGGCGAAGTTCGCGGCCGAGGGCGTGCGCGTCGAGGGCAAGGTGGTCAGCGAGATGGTGAAGACGGCGCTAACGAAGTAGGCCGAGAGATTGACGCCCTGGGCACGCACCTGAGTGGAGGGCCCCTTCATGTTTCTGTCTCGTCTCATGCGCTTGGCTGTTATTTGCATCACCTTCATTTTTGCAACCTGCGCCTGCGCTTTTGCCCAGCAGCACACGGTGCCGATGGAGGTGCGCGGTGGCCTGCCATTCGTGCAGGTGATGGTCAATGGCAAAGGTCCATTCACCTTCGGCATCGACTCCGGCACGGGCGGGCAGGCGCTGGTGTCGCGGGCGCTGGCGGAGCAGCTCAAACTGCCGGTGACGGGAGAGATGGAGATCGGCGATCCGAGCGGACGCAATCCGCGCAAGGTGCCGGTACTCCGCGTGGACTCGCTGCGCGTGGGCGAGGTGGATTTCAAGGCGGTGGAGGCGAACGAGTATCCGGGGACCATGGCCGCGGGCACGGACGGCATCCTGGGATTTCCTTTGTTCCACGAATGGCTGCTTACGCTCAACTACCGGGATCATAAGCTGACCTTGGCGCGCGGTACTTTGAGCGCGCCCGATGGTGACGAGGTGCTTACGTTTCGCATGCCTGACAACGTGCCGGTGATCGATCTTGTGGTCGAAGGCAAGAAGATCGAGGCGCATCTCGATACCCGCGGGCGCGGACTGACGCTGCCCGAAGGTGTTGCGAAAGAACTGAAGTTCACGGGCGAGCCGATGGTCATTGGCCGGGGGCGCACGGTGCTCAATGAGTTCGAAATCCGCGGTGGACAGCTGGCAAGCGACGTTCGGGTGGGTGGCTACACGTTCGTCAAGCCGTTCGTGGCGCTGAACCCGATCTTTCCAATTGCCAACTTCGGGGCGAGCGCGCTGCAAACGTTCGCGATTACCTTCGACCAGAAGAACCTGCGCGTGAGACTGGCGGCAGCGGAGAAGAACATCGTGCTCCCGGGGCCTCCGGTGCGCACTCCTGCGGCTGCGGGCAAGGGTCCGGCGCAGCCCTGAGCAAAGCTCGACGGCGGCCGCCAAAGCTGCAATACTCAGATCAGACAACGCCCTGGGTAAGCGATTCCTCAGGCGGAAAGCGCGAGCGATTCCGTCATCCGATCAACCGCTGGGCGGCCATTTCTATGTTGTTAAAGCTCGGCCGCACCGCGGCTATCTCCCTGCTCCTGACCCTCACACTATCTTTCTGCCTGGGTGCATCGGCGGTGGCGCAGGTGCCGGCGGCCATGATTCTTGAGCGACTTGGCTATCCGCCGGACGCCCGGTTGCTGGTACTGCATTCGGACGACTTAGGCCTGTCGCATTCAGTGAACCGCGCGACCTTTGAGGCGCTCGAAAAGGGCTGGATTACCTCGGCCAGCATGATGGTGCCTTGCCCGGGGTTTGCCGAGGCAGCTGAATTTGCCCGCCTGCATCCGGCGCTTGATTTCGGCCTGCACCTGACGCTGACCAGCGAATGGCAGCAGTACCGGTGGGGACCGGTGAGCCGCAGTCCGGTGCCGAGTTTAAGCGACAAGGAAGGCTACCTGCGGCACGGCGTGCGCGGGTTCAGCAATCGTGCCGGGCCGGACGATGTGCGCACCGAGCTGCGGGCACAGATTGAGCGGGCGCAGAGGGCCGGAGTGCCTTTCACCCACTTGGACAGCCACATGGGAGCGCTCTTTTCGGCACCCGAGATGTACGACGTCCTCGAGAAGCTGGCGCACGAGAACCGCGTGCCGAATCTCGTGGCGCGCGCCGGCTCGCCGCGCGGCAAGCTGGCCGGGCGCAACAGCCTGGAACTGGGCGTGAACACGCTCATCATCAGTCGCAACCTGCAAATGACGCCCATCAAGCCACGGCGCTTCTGGCTCCGCTCGTACCAGCGGATGCTGGCGGCGTTGCCGCCCGGCGGCGTCTACCAGCTGATTTTGCATTTGGGGTTTGACGACGAGGAGATGAGGGCGATCACCGGCAACCGTTCCTGGGGCGCCAGCTGGCGACAGGCCGATTACGAACTGGTGAAGAATCCTGGCTTTCAGCACTTCCTGCGCGAGCAGAAGTTCGTGCTGGTGACGTGGAAGGAACTGGCCAAGGCGATGCCGCCGCCCGTCCCACCGCGCAATGCGCAGCTGACCGCACCGGTCGCGACCGGGAGCCTGGCCGGTTCGGAGTAATTTCTTCCGGGAACCGACTCATTTGGCAGGTCCGCTTTCTTTCCACACTGCGGGTTTTTTGTGTCGCCTGAACTTGACAGGTCCGGCGGCCCGCAATAGAGTCAGTCCTTCGTATTTGAGGACTGGCATGTCATTACTCGATTTCTGCGATCAGAACCCTCCTTCGGTCAACCCGGAACACACGGTCGCCGAGGCCATTAAACAGATGCTGGACGCACGCGTCGGCGCCATCACGGTGGTCGACAGCGAACGCGTCGTGGCCGGGATTTTCACCGAGCGCGACGTGATGCGCCGCGTCGCCTATGCCGGGCTGGATCCGAAGACTACGCCCATTTCGCAGGTGATGTCGCGCACGGTCGAGCTGGCCACGGAAGCGACGACGGATGCCGAGGCGCTGACGGTGATGCTGACGCGCCACTACCGCCACCTGCCGGTGGTGGACGCCAAAGGGCGGTTGCTCGGGATGGCTTCCATCCGGCACGTGCTGTGCGCGCGCATCGACGAACTGATGAGTGAACTGGCGCAGCAAAAAGCGGCAGCGGCGCGGGTGGATTAGGGCCGGGGAGGACGGACAACACGGCAGAAATTAGCAAGCCCCGGACGGTCCGGGGCTTGTCTGTTTTCCCCCCGGCATTAGCGCACGCAGGCCGGGCGTTCGCGGGCGGCCGAAACCATGGCGTCCAACCGGCGGAGCAGTTCGGGCACCACGGCTTCCACCGAAGGCGAGAGCCTGGCTCCGAAGCCGTAGTTTTCGCCGCGCACCGCCAGGTGCAGGGTTTGCGGCACGCGCCGGTAAACGACACGGCAGGCTTGCAGAGCACGGGCGGGCGTCAGTGGCTGGGCAAAGACGCCATTGGTGTTTTCGTCCGGCACGACTTCCTGCTGCGCGATCGTGCCGGGCTCGCCCAGAGAATTGCCGGAGTCGATGAAGATCACGACATCGGACGCCGCCATGAGTTCGACGACCTGCGGCTTCAGCAACTCCTGCGCTATTACCTGGACGTCGTCGGCGGGCGGATGAGCCTGCTGGTATTCGAGCGCCACGCGATAACCTACGCCGTCATCGGAGCGGTGAGAGTTGCCGCGGCCGATCACCAGGATGCGCTTCATCGGTACCTCCAGCGCCTGTAGTTACTTCTCCGCTTGCAGATAAGCAAGTTGCGACTGACGCCGATAAATGGTCGCCAGGGGCTTCTCGCGCTCGCGCATCGCCCCGGTAGGACAACATTCGATGCACTTGCCGCATTGCGTGCAACTCGCCGCCTCGCCCCAGGGACGGTCGAGGTCGAGAATCAGTCGCGACTCGATGCCGCGCCCGGCTATATCGAGGGTGCGCGCGCGTTCCACCTCGGCGCAGACCAGCACACAGCGGCGGCAGAGAATGCAGCGGCGCTGATCGAGCTGATAGCGCGGACTGGACTCGTCGGCTTCAGAACCGTAGCGCAGGTACGGAAGCGATGGCCGGGTGATGCCGAACTGCCGCGCCAGGTCTTCCAACTCGCAGAATCCGGCGGTGGCGCAAGCGGAACAATCGTGCGTGCGCTCGGTGAGCAGCAACTCGATCACGGTGCGGCGGTACGAGTGGAGCCGTGCGGAGTGGGCGACGATCTCCATCGCCGGCCTTACCTCGGTGTGGCAGGCGGGCAGCAGGCGCTCGGAACCCTTGACTTCGACGAGGCACAACCGGCAGGCGCTCGGAGCAGGCAGCCCGGGCAGCGCGCACAGGGTCGGAATCTCGATGCCGAGCGCGCGCGCTGCTTCCAGCACCGTCTGACCGGCGCGGGCCTCCACGGCTCGGCCATCGATGGTGATGCGGAACGACTGCGGGGCGGCGCTCATCGGCGTTCCTCGGAGTTGTTAGTGGCTGCGGGCGGCGGAGAGCAGACTCCGGCCGGACAGCCGTGATCGTCGATGTGTGCCAGGTACTCCGCCGCATAGTGGCGCAGCGTACTGAAGATGGCGTTAGGCGCGCTCTGGCCAAGTCCGCACAGTGCGGTATCGCGCACGACGGTGCTCAGGTGGACCAGTTGTTCCAGATCGGCGCGCGAGGCCTTGCCCTGGGTGATGCGGCCCAGCATCGCGTGCAGGTGGGTGGTGCCGACGCGGCAGGGCGAGCAGCGCCCGCAGGACTCCTGCCGGCAGAAATCGAGGAAGAAGCGGGCCACATCCACCATGCAGGCGCTGTCGTCCATGACGATCAATCCGCCTGAGCCCATGATGGAGCCGACGGCGGCGAGCGATTCATAGTCCATGCCCATGTCGAGGCAGCTCTCGGGCAGGGCGCCGCCGCAGGGTCCGCCGGCCTGCACCGCTTTCAACTTGCGGCCGCCGGGGATGCCGCCGCCGAGTCCGTATACGATGTCGCGCAGCGAGGTGCCCATGGGGACTTCGATCAATCCGGTGTTCTTGACGGCTCCAGCCAGGGCGAAGACCTTGGTGCCCTTGCTCTTTTCCGTGCCGATGGCGGCGAACCACTCGGCTCCCTCCCGCAGGATGGCCGTTACGTTGGCCAGGGTCTCGACGTTGTTGACCAGCGTGGGGCAGCCCCAGAGTCCCGCCTGCGAAGGATACGGAGGACGAGGGCGCGGCTCACCCCGGCCGCCTTCGATGGCGGCAATCAGCGAGGTCTCTTCGCCGCTGATGAACGGTCCGGCGCCGAGGCGAACTTCTATGGTGAATCCGAACGTACTGCCGCCAACAGCGCTGCCCAGCAACCCGAGCGCCTCGGCCTGACGGATGGCGATACGCAGGCGACGCACGGCGAGCGAGTACTCGGCCCGGCAGAAGATGTATCCGCGAGTGGCGCCTATGGCGTAGCCAGCCAGGGCCATGCCCTCGAGCACGCGATGCGGATCGCTTTCGAGCACGCTGCGATCCATGAATGCCCCAGGGTCGCCTTCGTCCGCGTTGCAGATGACGTATTTCTGCCCGCCTTTTCCAGCCGTGGCAACGGCGCTCCACTTGACCCCGGTGGAATATCCAGCACCACCCCGGCCACGCAGACCGCTGCGGTTGATTTCGTCGACCACCTGCTGGGGAGTGCGCTCTGTGACCGCGCGCAGCAGCGGCTCCCAGCCTCCGGCGCCGATGTAGTCCTCAATGAGCTCGGGATCGATCTGTCCGGAGTTCTCCAGCACGATCTTCTGCTGGCGGCGGAAGAACGGCAGATCGGACGAGAGCTCGAGTTCAGGCAGTTTGCCGCCGTCGAGCGTGTCGATGAGACCGCCGATCATCTCGGGGTTCTCCGGGGAAACCAGCTGGTAGAACTGATGGCGCGGTTCGATGGCTACCAGCGGTCCGGCGGCGCACAAGCCCATGCAGCCCACGCCTTTCACCAGGCAGTCGTGGCGGCCGCGGCGTTTCAGTTCGGCGGTGAGGTCGGCGATGACCTGATCGCTGCGCTGCGACAGGCAGCCGGCGGCCACGCAGACGTGGATCCGCTGCGCGTAGCGCTGTTGCGCCTCGCGCGCGGCGTGCGCCATTTGTCGCAGGTCCTCAAGCTTCATGGCCATTCCAATCGTGCAGACGCTGTTCCAGTTCGGGCGGAGATATCTTGCCCGCCATCTCGCCGTCGAGCAAAGCCACCGGGCCCAATCCGCAGGAGCCGAGGCAGCGCGCCGCAATCACGGACACCTTGCCGTCCTTGCTCGTCTCGCCCGGAGCCAGGCCGGTGGTCTCGCGCACGCGTTCGAGCAACTGGCCGGCGCCCTTGATGTAGCAAGCGGTCCCCGTACAGATTACGCAGCTGTGCTCGCCCTGCGGCTTAAGGTTGAAGAAGGGGTAGAAGCTGACGACGCCGTACACCTTGCTTTCGGGCAGACCCAGGACGCGCGCCACGTAGGCCAGCGCCGGACGGTCGATGTGGCCGAAAGCCTCCTGCACCGCGTGCAGCACTTCCAGCAGCGCCGAGGACTGACCTGCGTGACGACGCAGGGCGGCCTCGACCAGCTTCCAGCGCCGGTCGTCGTCAGGCGGCGGCACGGTGGCCGGATGGCTTTGCATGGACAAACTCCCCCCGTGTTCTTCCCGTGCGCAGTCTCATGGGCGCAAACGCGAACAGACAGGTCGAAAATAGGCGCAGGCCACCGACGAACGAAAACGCAGGATCCGAAAGAATCCCGACTCTCCTGGTGGCGGGGCGCAGTTAAAGTTTGCCGTATCCGCGAACCAGCCGCTAGTGTGTTCGGTCACGTTGCGGTGTGAGACTTTCCGGCGATGGGCCGATGACCCTCACAGTGGAGTGTGACTTTCCCGCGATTCAAAAAACAGGACGTTCCAATCGGTAACCCGAATTGTGGGGAAGCCGGGGGGCAGGTAAGCTGGGTTATCTGTTTCTTTAAACTCAACAGGAAAGGCTTATGCAAACGCGATTCACGCTGCCTCAATCCTCTATCCCGACCCAGTGGTACAACATCATGGCCGATATCCCCGAGCCGCTGCCCGCCCCGCTTCATCCCGGGACGCGCCAGCCCGTGGGGCTTGCGGACATGACCGCCATTTTCCCCGAAAACCTGGTGATGCAGGAAATGTGTCCTGATCGCTGGGTGGAAATTCCGGAGGAAGTAAGGCAAGTGTACGCATTGTGGCGACCCACGCCGCTATTGAGAGCGGTGCGGTTGGAGAAGGCGCTGGATACGCCGGCCCACATCTACTACAAGTATGAGGGCAGCAGCCCGGCGGGCAGTCATAAGCCCAACACGGCGGTTCCGCAGGCTTACTACAACAAGCTGGCAGGCACGAAGCGGCTGGCAACAGAAACCGGCGCAGGCCAATGGGGAGCCTCGCTTTCGATGGCCGCCCGCATTTTCGGCCTAGAGTGTACGGTCTACATGGTGCGCGTCAGCTATGACGGCAAGCCATACCGCCGCCTGCAGATGAACACCTATGGCGCCAACGTCTTCTCCAGTCCCAGCGAGCAGACGCAGTTCGGCCGCAAGATGCTGGCCGAAGACCCGAACTGTCCCGGCAGCCTCGGCATCGCCATCAGCGAAGCGATCGAAGACACGGTAACGCATCCCGGCACCAAGTATTCGCTGGGAAGCGTGCTGAACCATGTCTGCCTGCACCAGTCGGTGATTGGACAGGAAACGATCCAGCAGATGGAAGAGGCCGGCGAAGAGCCGGACATCGTGGTGGGCTGCGCGGGCGGCGGCAGCAACTTTGCCGGCATCGCCTTTCCCTTCCTGCACCGCAAGATCACCGAAGGCAAGAAGTATCGGCTGATCGCGGTCGAGCCGTCATCGTGTCCGACGCTTACGCAAGGTGAGCTGAAGTACGATTTCGGCGACACGGCCATGATGACGCCCCTGATGATGATGTACACGCTGGGTCACGACTTCATGCCGCCTTCGATTCACGCCGGTGGCCTGCGCTACCACGGCATGTCGCCGCTGGTCAGCCATGCCCAGAAGCTGGGTTTGACGGAAGCGAGAGCTTATCCGCAAGGCTCGGTTTTTGAAGCGGCAGTGCTGTTTGCCCGCACCGAAGGGCTGGTGCCGGCGCCCGAGTCGTCGCACGCGATCCGCTGCGTGGTCGATGAGGCGCTGGTGGCCAAGGCCGAAGGCAAGAAGAAGGTGATCGTCTTCAACCTGAGCGGCCACGGTCTGCTCGACCTCTCGGCCTATGACGCATACTTGAACGGTGACCTGAAGGACTAGTCAGGACCAACGCCAAAACTTACCGGGGACAAGCCGAACGGCTTGTCCCCGGTTTTGTTTTTGGATCAGGGCGTGTGAACTACGGCAGCAGCAGGATCTTGCCATAGGCGCCACTGGGCCTCATGACCGCCTCGTGAGCCTTGGGGGCCTCGGCCAGCGGGAACTCTTCGCCGATGGCAGGGCACAGCGTCCCGGTGGCCAATCCAGCCACGAGACCGGCGTGGATGCTGGCCACTTCCGGCGGGGTGGTATTGAACGAAGTCATGCCCATGATTTGGCCGTCGCGCATCATCAGGTCCCGGGCGTTGATCTCGGTCGGCCCGCGGCTGCCAATGACGACGATACGACCCTTGAGCGCTAACAGGGGCAGGTCCTTGCCGAGGTTCTTGTTGGCCAGCAGTTCGATAATCACGTCCACGCCGCGCCCGCCGGTGATCTCCACGATCTGCTTCAGGTAGTCGTCGTTCGAGTGGTCCAGCACGTAATCGGCGCCGTTGGCCAGCACCAGGTTCTTGCCGCGCTCCGAGCTGGCGGTGCCAATGATGCGCACGCCGCGCGCGCGCGCCAGTTGCACGGCAGCCGTACCCACGCCGCCGCTGGCGCCGTGCACCAGCATGGTTTCGTCCGGTTGTACGTTGGCCTTCTGGAACAGCGCACGGAAGGCAGTGCCGTAGGGAACGCCGAGCGCCGCGCCCTGCGCGAAGGAGACCTTGATGGGAAGCGGATGCACCTGCGCTTCATGGCAGAGCGTCTGCTCGGCATAGGTGCCGCTCAGCGATCCAGCTACATAAACGCGGTCACCGGGCTTGAACTTCGTCACCTCGGGACCGACGGCCAGCACCTCGCCGCCGCCGTCGGAGCCGGGGGTGTATGGCATTTGGGGGTTGCGTCCGTAGCCGCCGGCGCGAATGTAGGTCTCAACCGGATTGACGCCAACGGCGCGTAGCCGCACGACCACCTGTCCTGGGCCGGGCTTGAGGTCGGGCACCTCCTCCAAGCACAGCATTTCGGGCCCGCCGAACTTATGTACACGAATCGCTTTCATGACGTTTTATTCCTCGCTTTCCGATATCAACAGAACGGGATCAGGGCGAATTTCCATCTAGACGAAAGAGATTAACGCCGGGCGGCGTGCGATGCAAAAACGGGGCTGGAGCGAGCGCCGTGGGAGCCCGGTATTTCCCGATGTGGTTTAGCCGGCGGGGAAAAGCAGATTCCACGCGGGCTAAAGCCCGCTCGGAATGACAAATCGAAAGGGCTTACCGGCACGAGCAAACCCGTGCCCTGACACGACCGATTCTTGAGAAAACCTCTAGTGCTCTGATAACGAATACTCGCTTAGGGTCTCGTCTTGGCGATTTCCGGCACCATCTGCACGGCGCGGAAGTGGAAATGCTCGCGCATCAGGTAGTCCTTCAGCAGCTCAAAGCCCTCTTCCGGCGAATCGACGATCTGGAACAGGTTCAGATCTTCGGGCGAGATGACGCCCATATCGGCCAGGGCTTCGAAGTTGATCACCCGCGTCCAGTAGTCGCGGCCATAGACCAGCACCATCATCTTCTTGGCGAGCTTCTCGGTCTGCACCAAGGTGAGGATCTCAAACAACTCGTCGAAGGTCCCGAAGCCTCCCGGGAAGACAACCAGCGCCTTGGCCAAGTAGGCGAACCACAGCTTGCGCATGAAGAAGTAGTGGAACTCGAAGTTCAGCTCGGGCGTGATGTAGCGGTTGGGCATCTGCTCGTACGGCAGGCGGATGTTGAGTCCGACCGAGCTGCCGCCCGCTTCGCTGGCGCCGCGATTGGCGGCCTCCATGATGCCGGGACCGCCGCCGCTGCATATGACGAACCGCTTGCGCTCGGAGGGCAGGTGCATGGACCACTCGGTCAGCAGGTGCGCCAGCTTGCGGGCGTCTTCGTAGTAGCGGGCCATCTGCACCTGGACCTGGGCGCGCTTGAACTTCTGCTGCCACTCGGGTGAAGCCACCTGGAGTGAGCCCGGCTTCTCGAGCATCTCAAGCTCGCTTTGCGCGGTCGAGCGGCTGTGAAAGCGCGCCGAGCCGAAGAAGACGACCGTATCCTGAATCTGCTGGCGACGGAAGCGTGCCAGCGGGTCGAGATATTCAGACAGGATGCGCACCATGCGGCCGTCGGGACCGTGCACGAATTCCCTGCGCTCATAAGAGAGGGCGGCGCGTTCGAGGTCCTGGCCGGGATCGCCGTCGTGTGGATCGCTCATAGACTTTATGCTCCAGATTCGATTATCCCCGGGAGAGCCGGTGGCCTGCGTTGCAGCGATCGCAAAAAACGTCCGCCGCGAGACTCGCTACCGGGAACTCCGGAAGCCAAGCTCCGAAATTCCAATCCACAGATCCAGCAAGCCGAGCCCGCTGACGGCGCCGCGGACAAAACTGTGCTCCATGATGGGTCGCAGCCAAGGCAGAAAAACGAGCAGCCGGTTCGACGTCCAGAACTGCGTCCACGGCAGCACGACCAGCAAAAGGCCCACTTCCAGGCAAAAGATTACGAAGACGACCAGCCAGATACGCTGCGCCCAGCTTCTTGATGGCCGGGGTGGCGGCGGAGCGGGCTCTTCGCGCGGCGGCAGAACCGGGGGCGGGTTGGGATCGGCGTTCACCGTGGCCGCTGCTTCCGGAACGCGCGCAGCTTCGTCCGGCGGCTCGATGATCAACCGGGGCTGTTCCGGGCGCGGGCTCCTGACGCTCACTTCCGTCCTTTACGACAACCGTTGAATGCTCTCAGGATAGCGCAAGCCGCGCCGGATGGACACGGGCGAAGTAGCCAAATGCGTCAGGGTTTTCTGCGCCGCCTCCCGCGGGGCGGGGGAGTGTCGGCGGGTGGCGCGAAAAGAGCGGCGAAGTCACCGTGCGGATCGATTTCGCGCAGCGTGGCTTCGTCGTTCAAGTCCGGCGTGCCCGAATCGGCGGGCCAATCGAAATACTCGTCTTCTCCGTACTCGAAGGGGAAAAGCCCGTTTGCCCGCGCGAGCGGCGCCGAGGCGGTTACGTCGGTCAACAGGTCCTCGCCTTCTTCCGGCTCACCGTGTGTTGTCTCCGTGGGAGGCAGAAGCGCGTGATCGATTTGGAGGATGGAGGCATCGAAGGGCGCCAGATCGTGGGCATCGGGCTTTCCGTCGGCGAAGGTGAAGAGGTCGAGATCCTCGGCGGCCATTGGGGAACTCGCAGGCGCGGGTGGGAGCGCAGCCACCGTGGCCGAGGCCGGGAGCAGAGACGGCTCGGGTTCGTCGTGCACTGGCGGAGCGGGGGCCACCGGTTGCTCGATTTCGGCAGCCGCTGGCGCGACCTCGGGCGGTGCGATCTCCGGCGGCTGCGGCTCGGCTTTGCCGGAGTTCTCCGCTTCCGGCGCGGGCGGAATCAGCAAGATCTCGTCTGCCGGCTGGGGCTGCGGCATCCGCTCCATGCGCCGCCGCAAGGCGGCCACGGCCAGATGGTGCGGGGCGACCTCCTCGGCACGCGCCAGGGCCGACTCCGTTTCGTCGCGCATGTTCTGGCCCAGGTAGAACAGCGCTTCGTCGAGCAGATCCTGAAGCCCGGTGGCCTCGGAGTGGGCCACCGGTGGAGGCGAAAGTGCCTGCGCCAGGGAATCCAACTCCTTCGGCTGGCTGGAGACCGGAGGCGGCTCTTCAGAAAAAGGGGCGGTGGCGGAAAACACCGCTTCGCCACCGTCTGGAGTCGTCAGAGCCTGCTGGAGCCGCCCGGCTTCCGCGCGCTGGCGCGCTGCGCATTGCAGGTAGTAAGTGACGCCGGACTCGTGGCCCTGCTCGGCGCAGAGTTCGGCCAGCAGAGAGAAACTGCGTGCCGCGTCGGCGGGCCGGCCAACCTGCGCGTAGAGCCCGGCCAACTCATGGTGCACGCGGAGGTCGCGCGGGGCCTGAGGCTGCACGGTCTCCAGAGTCCGGATGGCTTTTTCGGGCAGACGATAGGCCGCAAACAGGTCGGCCTCGGTCAGGGCAGTCTCAAGCGCGCTGCGCTCCGGATCGGCGCTCGCCACGGAAGGAGGCCGGAACTCGCCGTCCTCGATCAGCAGATCATCGCGCTCCGAGTCATCTCTTTCGGGGTTCGGGGCGGCCTCGTCTTGTTCGGCCTCGATGGGCGCTGGCTGGTCCAACTGGCCATGGCGTGCGGCAACCTGCACAGCCGATTCGGCGGCCGCTTCCTGCTCGCGCAGCAGACGGTAGTTTTCGCGGTGAGCGGGATCGTCGGGCTGAAGTGCAGCAAGGCGTTCGTAGATGGCCCGGGCGCGGGCCATCTCGCCCTGCCGTTTGGCGAGCGCAGCGAGCCGTCCCAGCGTGCCCGCCTGCAGGGGAATCTGTCCCGCACGCTCCAGCAACTCGGCGATGGCGGCCAGAGCCTCGCGATCGTCGCGCGTTGCATTGCTGAGCGAATCCAGCAGCTCGGCGAAGCGGTCGCGGTCGGCGGCCAGCAGTTCTCCAGCGCGGCGTTGGTAGATGTCGAGCAGCGGCTGGTAATCGGCGAGGCCGCGAGACCACTCGAAAAGCGCGGTAAAGCCAGACCAGTCGTGATGTTGCGTAACCAGCCGCATCGCCGCCGCTTCGGCCTGCCCGGTGGCGCCGAGCCGTAGCTGGGCGCGCAGCATCAGGCGCAGAGCATCGGGGCGTGCATCGCAGTCGGCAAGGCGGCGCAGGTGAGCGATGGCCGCCTGCGGATCATCGGCTTCCAGCCGCAGCTCGGCCGCCATCAGCAGCGCGGGCAGATGCGCCGCGTCCATTTCAAGCGCACGCGCGAGCGCCTGCTCGCACTCGGCGGGGTGCCGCCGCCGCCGCAAGGCTTGCGCAGCACGCATGTGCAAATCGCGCAACTCCGCTGTCTTGTCCAATTGCTCCAGCAGGGCGCGCAATCGTTCAAAAACGAGGGGGTTATCCGGATCAAGTTCAAGCGCCTTTTGCAGCACTCCGGCGGCGCTGGCCGGGTCAGAACCTGTAGCCAGCACCTCGGCTGCCTGCAGGTAATGAGCGCGGGCCTCAGTTGGCTGGTTTTGCATGGCGTAGAGATCGGCCAATTGCACCAGCGCGCCCGATGCCGATGGGCTGTGGCGTACCAGCTTCCGGTAGATCGCGATTGCTTTGACGGGGAAACCCGCGCTGGAATAGGCCAGCGCGACCTGCTTGAAGCAGCCGGTAGCCCGGGCCAGGTCGCCCTTGCTGGCGTAAAGATCGCCGAGCGTGTTGAGCGTACTCAGGTCGTTCGGGTCGTCGCGCAGCAGCTTCTCGTAATCGCCGATGGCCTGATTCAGCTTGCCGGCCTTGACGTTCTTCTCCGCCGAGGCCTGGACCTTTGCCTTGTTGAAGCCGAATCCGAAGACCATCACTGCTCCGAAGCGCAATTTCGCTCTGGCGGCAACGCCCAGTATTTGCTCGTCCGCAGGCCCTAAGCTACCATAACCCGTTACTCACTGCTAACCTCTAACGTCGTAGTACCTCCCCGCCCGGCCTGGCACCCGCTGCGACGTTTTGCCGTCCGGCAGCATCAGTAATGGCTGAAGCTATAGGTGACCCATGCAGCCGGACATCCGGGTTTACGGCCTAGAACATTGCGGGGATACGCGGCGAACGCGGCGGCACCTGGACGCGCTCGCCCTTCCATACACCTACATCAACCTCGACAAGGACGATGACGCTGATCGCAGGGTGCGCGAGTGGAATGCTGGACTCAGGCTGACGCCCACCGTCGTGATCTGCCGTAACGGCTGCGTCGTGCGGCTGGCCGAGCCGGGCAATGACGCGCTGGACGCCGCGATTGCGAATGCGGGCCTGGAATCCATCGCATGAAGCGGGCCTTCGGCCGGTGCCGAACGTGAATCCATTACATTCCTAAGGTCTTGTCCGACTCCTCACTCGGCAGTCGCGCGGCTTTCCAATACAATATTGAGTTCTTTGCTTCTGCCGTGGAGGAATCATGTTGCGTTGGATAATCGTCGCCGTTTTGTTGTTGACCGCCGCCGTTTCGGCGCAGAATGCGCCTGCACCGGCCGCAAAGCCGCAGGATGCGCAGGCCTTCGTGGCCGAAGCCGAGGAGCAGCTTTATGACCTGTCGGTGAAGGCCGGGCGGGCACAGTGGGTGCAGTCCACCTATATCACCGACGACACCGAGGCGCTGGCGGCCGACGCCAACGAGCGGTTGATCGCCGCCACCACTGATTTGGCCACACGCGCCAAGAAATATGAGAGCCCTGAACTTGATGCCGTCATCCGCCGCAAGCTGCTGCTGCTGAAGCTGTCGCTGCCCATGCCGGCGCCTGCCAATGCCGCCGAGCGCAACGAGTTGACACGCATTGCGACGTCGCTTGAAGCCGATTATGGCAAAGGGAAGTTCTGCATCGCCGGGGCGGCCAAGCCGGCGGCTGGCGCGAAGGCGGACGCGGAAAAACCCGCCTCCGAATGCATGGACCTCACGCAGGCCGAGCGCCTGATGGCCACCAGCCGCGATCCGGAACTGCTGCTGAAACTGTGGACCGGCTGGCACACCATCGCGCCGCCGATGCGCGGCCGTTATTCGCGCTTCGTCGAGTTGTCGAACAAGGGCGCGCGCGAAATGGGTTATTCCGACACGGGTTCGCTATGGCGTTCCAACTACGATATGCCGCCCGAGCAGTTTGCCGCCGACGTTGAACGGCTGTGGCAGCAGTTACGTCCGCTCTATGTGTCGCTGCACGCTTACGTGCGCGCGCAACTGGTGAAGCAGTACGGCGAGAAGCTGGTGCCGCCCGGCGGCATGATTCCGGCGCACCTGACCGGCAACATGTGGGCGCAGGAGTGGAACAACATCAACAGCATCGTGGAGCCGAAGGGCTTTACGCCGACCTTCGACCTGACGGCGCTGCTCAAGGCCAAGCAGATGGACGAGCTGGCGATGGTGCGCTCGGGCGAGCGCTTCTTCACCTCGCTGGGCTTTGAGCCGCTGCCCAAGAGCTTCTGGGAGCGTTCGCTGTTCCGCAAGCCCGCCGACCGCGACGTGGTCTGCCATGCCAGCGCATGGGACGTCGACGGCAAGGACGATCTGCGGTTGAAGATGTGCATCAACCGCACGGGCGAAGACTTTCGCGTAATCCATCACGAACTCGGGCACAACTTCTACCAGCGTGCCTACATGCACCAACCGTTCATGTTCCAGGGCAGCGCCAACGACGGCTTCCACGAGGCCGTGGGCGACACGATCGCGCTGTCGGTCACGCCGGAGTACCTGAAGCAGATCGGCCTGCTCGAGACGGTGCCGCCGCCCAGCGCCGACATCAAGCTGCTGCTGGACCGCGCGCTCGAGAAGATCGCGTTCATTCCCTTCGGGCTGGTCATCGACCAGTGGCGCTGGAACGTATTCAACGGCACGATCAAGCCCGCCGAATACAACAAGGCCTGGTGGGAGCTGCGCAACAAGTACCAGGGCGTGGCCGCGCCGGTCGTGCGCACGGAGCAGGATTTCGATCCGGGCGCGAAGTATCATGTGCCGGCCAATGTGCCATACATCCGCTACTTCCTCGCCGACGTATATCAGTTCCAGTTCCACCGCGCGCTGTGCCGCATCGCCGGCTACCAGGGGCCGCTGCACCGTTGCTCGATTTACAACAACAAGGCCGCCGGTGAGCGGCTGAAGAAGATGCTTGAGATGGGCCAGAGCAAGCCGTGGCCCGAGGCGATGTACGAGCTGACCGGCGAACGTGCAGGCGATGCGAGCGCCATCATGGAGTATTTCGCGCCGTTGAAGCAGTGGCTGGACGAGCAGAACAAAGGGCAAAAGATCGGCTGGTAGCGCAGCATCTGCCAAGTTCGACCAAGGCTGTGCGTCGCGGAGTTTTCTGAGAAGGCGGCATGAACGAGCGTGATTTGCAGGACTATCTGTACTCTCATCCGGAAGTGCTGTTTTCCGGAAGGGAAGTTCAAGAAAAGAAGCGGGAATATCACATTCGCGGCAGACGGGTTGACCTGCTCTTCCGCGTCGAAGATATCCACTACATCGTGGAACTTAAGGCCGTTCCACTGCAACGCGAACACATCGGGCAAGTCGTCGAGTATTACGGCCTCATGCGGGAAGACACTAGCGATGGCGTTTTCAAAATGATTCTGGTGTCGCCGTCGATTCTCCGTTTCAGAAGAATTTTCTTGGAGGAGGTTGGAATTCGATGCGTTGAGCTGCCCGAAGTCCCAGTGCCACCCGACACGGTGAAACTTCTCTGCCGTGATGCGGTGGCTCACGACGGCCTTGAGCGGAGCGAAGCGGATCTTTCTTCCACAATCTCGACACTTGCGGCGGTCCGCTATGACGATCTTGTGCATCCGGTAACAAAGCGCTCGCTGGCGATTTCACATCTCATGTTGCGCGAGTCCGTTGACGCCGTTCGCAGGGGATTTTCGGACTATGAGGTTCTCCCCGTCAAAATGGCGTGTGCGGCGTCGGCGGACTTAATAGGTACGAGTTTGCCGTCGGTGCTCGACACAGCACTTGACTTTTCCGTTGGAGGGGCGTGGTGGGCATACGCCTTCGGTCAGTCAGAACAGATGCCGAAGAATGACAAGCCAAATATCTCAGCAATCGGAATGCCGTGGGCCTTTGACCTATCCGTCAACGCAGAAATAAGGTCTTCTCAGGCCGTCATGCGGTCTTGCATTAGCAGTGCTCCTGCCCACTTCGATATGCTCATACGAAATCATGGAGAGCTGCAATTACAGGCTATCCTCAAACTCGAGCATCAACCGCGTTTTTACTATTGGATACCACTCTTCGCCCAAGAAGCGGGAACCTGGGGGGCCGAGAGCTTGTTGCGATTTTGCGACAAGTTCGACTCCGGATACACGGCAACTCGAAATGACTGGATTGAGCGCACCGCGCAGGCCAGCAAATCCCCGAGTTCAAATCAGGCCCAGCATATGCGCAGGGCAAACAAGCAGCCGAATCTAGTGGAGTGCGGCATTCAGATTAACGATTATCCAGGGCCAACC
>CAINCZ010000018.1 GCA_903847195.1 uncultured Acidobacteriota bacterium
CTGCCGATCCTGCCATCCCGCTGCCGCCAACAAGACAATCCGGGCTCTTTCGACACTTCGCGCCGGCGCACTGCGCGCCCGGGCGCGTGATTGCAGGATCGCTTGCCACTCCGCACTCAGAACCACTGGTCGAGCCACGCGCATCATCTTCGCTCCAGTGTATTAGATGATGCCGCTCGCTTATACTGTTCACTATTTACGCCGCACTACACTAGCGTCATCCGACCGGAACAGCGCATAGCCACCGGCTTCCGGGGAACCTTACTGCTAGCCGGCTTGGCATTACCGATTCGCAAACTAGACCAGTAATACCGCCGCCCACTACCTGTAAAGTGATCGTATAATTCGTTTGGCAACAGCAATGGACCGAAGGTGAAGCTCCATTTGATTGTAAGTGGTGAGAAGGACAGAAACGAACACCCTGTCACGAATGCCACCGTTGCTTTCCGCCGGAGCGGCTGGCGCTGGAACCAGCTGGCAGGGCTAAACATGAAGCGCCGAATACCTTGCGGCAACCGGCGCCTCTGAGTCATCGGTGGGATCGTGCCACGGGCTGAAGCTGAAGGTTAGAGCTAAGGGCGTGGATGAATGATCATGGCAAGCACTCTCATTTCCTTGTGCCAGCCAACCCCTTGGCGGCAAAATCCAGTGCCACGTGCAGCATGTCCATGAACTCCGTGATCTTGATGGGCTTGGTAAGGTACCGGAAGAATCCCGCCTCTAGGCCCTTCTCGATGTTGCATGGCATGGCGTTGGCGCTCAGGGCCACGACGGGGATGTGCGCCGTGACCGGGTCTTCGCGGAGAATTGCCAGGGCTTCGAAACCACTGATGTCAGGCAGATTGATGTCCAGCAGGATCACCTCCGGCTGAGCAGCGCGCGCAACCTCGATGCCGAGACGTCCATTGACCGCGGTCAGCAGGCGCAGATCAGGGCGGCGCGCGATAAGTTGCTGGACCAGCTCCAGGTTAGCCGCGTTGTCCTCTATATAGAGCAGGGTGCGCATTGCCACATTGCATGGCACTTGCAGTTCGGCAGGGGCTGCGGCCTTGAGGGCTTCAACCGCAACTTGTGGCGCATCAACTGAGTTCAGTTCGAACCAGAAGACGCTTCCTATCCCGACGGTGCTTTCCACGCCGATTTCGCCCCCCATCAGTTTGACGAGTTGCTTGGCCACCACCAGGCCGATGCCCGTGCCTTCCTCGCCGCCGGCCTCCCACCCAAGGCGATTGAACGGCTGGAATAGCTGCGCCAGCTCTTTCGGAGACAATCCAGCGCCGGTATCCCTGATGCTGACGCGAATGCGTTCCGGGGTGCTCGCGGCACACTCCACGTCGACCGTGCCCTGCTTTCGGTTGTATTTGATGGCGTTGGAAAGAAGGTTGATGAGAACCTGCTTCAGGCGGGTTTGATCGGCCATGACAAACCAAGCGGCGTCGACTTCGGAAAAGGTGATACGAATTCCATGCTGTTGCGCCTGCGAATCCATTAAGGCTTGGCAATCGCGTATGACCTCGGCCAGCGACACCGGCTCCAGCGACAGCGGCACCTTCCCGGACTCGATCTTCGCGAGGTCGAGGATTTCGTTGATCAGCTTCAGCAGATGCCACCCCGCCTGGAGAATCCGAGCGATGTTTTCCTTCTGGGCGGGCGGCGGCGGCGGGGTGTCGGACTCCATCAACTGGGCGAAACCGAGGATCGCATTGAGCGGGCTGCGCAACTCGTGGCTCATGCCGGAGAGGAAATCC
>CAINCZ010000019.1 GCA_903847195.1 uncultured Acidobacteriota bacterium
GATCGAAGTCGCGGCTGATCTTCTGGAATCTCTCGGGAGACATGCGCCGCTCGAGCAGGATCTCGCCGCCCGCGTATCCGATCAGGTAGAGGATCATGCACCCGATCATGGAGCCGACCACGGACAGCACCACGTAAAACCATGCAAGTCCGGGCGTCTTGAAGACGTAGGTGACCAGCAGGGCGTCCACCGCGCAAGGCAGCGGAATGCCGGCGCTATCGACAATTCCGGCCAAAAGGATGCCCCAGGGTCCCAACATCATCATGAGTCCCCAGAGAGCCTTGCGGATTTTCAGCAGCATTACCACTGAGCCCAGTCCTACCCGTAACTATCTTAGCAGCAAACGCCCGGGCGAACCCCAGCTTTTCCCCCGCAGCCGCGCCCATATTCCGGAACGGAACCGCTGCCGCCGTTTGGTCGCCGCCGCGCGAAAATGGGACCAGAACGGGCCTTTTATTTATGATGGAGTAGTTCCGGTAGTTGAAACCTATCTCACCCTGTGACGGTCCCATGCTGAAAATCCGGCCCGCTGTTGTCGAAGACATCCCTTTGATTCTCGAGTTGATTCGCGCCCTGGCAGAGTACGAACACGAGCCGGAGTCGGCGCTGGCCACCGCCGAAGACCTGCGACGCGACGGCTGGGGAGCGGAGCCAAAGTTCCGCTGCCTGATCGCCGACTGGCATGACGGCCCCGGCGCGGTCGCGCAGCCCGTCGCTTTCGCCCTGTATTTCTGCAACTACTCCACCTGGCGCGGACGGCACGGAATCTATCTGGAAGATCTCTTCGTGCGGCCCGAGTACCGGCGGCGGGGCATTGCCACGGCGCTGCTGGTGCGCCTGGCGCAGCTGGCCGCCGAACAGCGGTGTGGACGCTTTGAATGGCAGGTGCTCGACTGGAACACCCCGGCCATCCGGTTCTACGAGTCGCTCGGCGCGCGCATGATGACCGAGTGGCGCACCATGCGCGTCGAAGGCGAGGCGATTGCGCTGCTCGCCGGTTCCGAATCCCAGCGAGCGATCTCTTCATGAGCGATACCGCGGTCAAAATCATCGGCGCCGGACTGGCCGGCAGCGAGGCCGCCTGGCAGTGCGCGCGGCGCGGCGTGGCGGTCGAACTGTACGAAATGCGCCCGGCGCGGACGACCCCGGCACACGAGACCGCCGATTTCGCCGAACTCGTCTGTTCCAATTCGCTGAAATCCGAGTCGGAGAACACCGCGCCCTGGCTGCTGAAGGAAGAGATGCGGCGCAGTCATTCGCTGCTGCTGGAGGCCGCGCGGGCGACCGCCGTTCCGGCCGGGCACGCGCTGGCCGTCGATCGCGCCGCCTTTGCCCAGCGCGTCACCCAGATGCTGGAGGCCGAGCCGCTCGTCCGCATCCGGCGCGAGGAAGTCACGCGCATTGCGGAACACGACGGCATCACCGTCATCGCCAGCGGTCCACTGACGTCGGACGCGCTCGCCGCCGACCTCCTTCGCCTGACTGGTGGCGATGCTGCTGCCGAATCGGCGGCCAATCCGCACCTGTATTTTTTCGACTCGATCTCCCCTATCGTCGAAGCCGACTCCATCGACAACGAGAAGGTATACCGCGCGGCCCGATATGACAAGGGCACGGCGGACTACATCAACTGCCCCTTCACCCCCGAAGAGTACAACCGTTTCTACGACGCGCTCGTTACCGCCGAGGCCGCCGAACAGCGCGATTGGGAGAAGCAGGCGTATTTCGAGGGCTGCCTGCCGATCGAAGAGATCGCCCGCCGCGGCCGTGATACGCTGCGCTTCGGCCCGATGAAACCCGTCGGCTTGCGCGATCCCCGCACCGGGCGCTATCCGTGGGCGGTGGTGCAGTTGCGGCAGGAGAACCTGCGCGCAGACAGCTACAACCTCGTGGGATTCCAGAACCATCTGCGCTTCCCCGAGCAGCAGCGCGTTTTTCGTCTGATACCGGGGCTGGAGAACGCGCGCTTCCTGCGCTACGGCCAGATGCACCGCAACACCTATCTCAACTCGCCCGCGCTGCTCGATCCGACCTTGCAGATGAAGGCCTTTCCGCAGGTGCTCGTCGCCGGCCAGATTTCCGGCGTCGAGGGCTACGTGGAATCCATCGCCACCGGGCTGCTGGTGGGCAGGAATGCCGCGACTCTCAGCTGCGGGCGCGTGCCGGCCCCGCCGCCGCGAGCGACCGCGCTGGGTTCGCTGGTCCACTACATCACCCGCGTCGCCGGACGATTCCAGCCCGCCAACATTACCTTCGACCTGTTGCCTGCGTGGGAGAACCCCGAGCCTCCGCCCGGCGCCGCCCCCGGCAAACGCCGTCCCAAGAAGCTGGACCGCAAGGAACGCCATCGCCTGCAATGCCAGCAGGCGCTCGACGCATTGCAGCTGTGGCTGGAAGTAGAAGTTATTTCGGTGAACGATTGAAGCTGGTTGTCGAAAACCGCGCCGTGCGGTAACGTGCAGCGATGGCACTTGTACCCATTTCGGCGGTCGATGCGGTCGCGCCGGCCTTTGACCGGATGGGGCAGTTGCTGTTCCGCCCCTTTCGCGGGGGGATGTGGCTGCGCCTGTTCGTTGTAGGCTTGTTCACCGGCGAACTTTCCTCCGGCGCCGGGTTTTCGTTCAACCTTCCGGTCAACCTCTTCTCGAAAGCCTTCGGCCAGCACCGCCACTTCGCTCCCGTCGTCTGGAGCGCGCTGCCGAAATATCTTCCGCTGATCGCCGCCCTGATACTGATCGGGGTGGTGGTGATGCTGATCTTTATGTACCTCGGCGCCGTGCTGCGCTTCGTGCTGCTGGAAGCCGTGGTTCGCGGCCAGTTCCGCCTGCGCGCCAGTTTCCGCCGCTGGCGGTCGGTGGCCGGATCGCTGTTCGTGCTACAGCTGTGGATGACGCTGGTACTCTGGGGGGTATTGCTGCTGCTCGTGGCGGGACCGCTCCTCAAGCTTTGGCGCGCCGGATTTGACCTGGCCGTGCTGCGCACCATGCTGGTGCAACTTGTCCTGACGGCGCTGCTGGTCTTCCTCATAAGCCTGGCTTTTGCGCTTATCTGGTTGTTTATAAAAGACTTCGCTGTGCCCATGATGGCCCTGGAGGAGCTCAGCGCCACCCGCGCCTGTGCCCGCCTCTGGCAGATGATGCGTGCTGCTCCGGGCGCTTTTGCCGGTTACCTGGGGATGAAGATCGTGCTCACCATGGCCGCTGGCATAGCCGCTTCGGTCCTGTTCCTCATCGCCGCGCTGTTCCTGCTGCTGCCTGCCATTCTGTTGATCGTTTTCGGCGCCGTCGGCCGCAGCTCGGCCGCTCCCGCGCTGGCCATGGCTCTGGGCATTGCCCTGGTTGTCGTTTTCATCCTGGTGGCGGTCGTGCTCGCCTTTATGATTGGCGTGGTCGCTATGGTCTTTTTCCAGGCTTACGTCGTGCGCTATCTCGCCGGACGCTACGAACCGCTGGCCATCATTCTCTTCCCGCAACTCGAATTTCCTGCAGAACCCGCCCTTGAGACCTAGCGAACGCCGTTCTTACTATCGATAAAACTCGCGGTTGCGGCGCTTGTTCTTCAGCCGCTGCCGGGCCCGTTTCCCTTACAATTGCCACAGGAAGAGAAGAGGAGAAGAATGGCCAGAGTCTCGCCTGCCGCCCAGAAGATCACGCCTGAGTTGATCCGTAGCCATGGACTCAACGACGAAGAATATCAGCGCATCGTCGAGCGGCTGGGCCGCGAGCCGAGCCTGACCGAGCTTGGTATCTTCAGCGTGATGTGGAGCGAGCACTGCTCCTACAAGTCCTCGCGGGTGCACCTGAAGCGGCTGCCGACGCATTCCCGCCGCGTGATGCAGGGGCCGGGCGAAAACGCCGGCATCATCGATATCGGCGAAGGCTGGGCCTGCGCCTTCAAGATCGAGTCGCACAACCATCCGTCGTTCATCGAGCCGTTCCAGGGCGCTGCGACGGGTGTCGGCGGCATCCTGCGCGACATCTTCACCATGGGCGCGCGGCCGGTGGCCATCATGGACTCGCTGCGCTTTGGCCCCATCACCAGCCGTGACGGCGTTCCGCCCGCCGAAGAAGTACACAAGAATCATTCCATCCTCGAGGGCGTGGTCAGCGGCGTCGCCAGCTACGGCAACTGCTTCGGTGTGCCCAATGTGGGCGGCGAAACCAAATTTGAGCCCTGCTACTCGCGCAATCCGCTGGTCAACGCCTTTGCGCTCGGCCTGGTCCGCCACGACGCCATCTTTTATGCCAAGGCGGCTGGGGCGGGCAATCCCGTGATTTACGTCGGCTCCAAGACGGGCCGCGACGGCATCCACGGCGCCACCATGGCCAGCGAGGAGTTCAACGAAGCCAGCGAGGCCAAGCGTCCCAACGTGCAGGTGGGCGATCCCTTCATGGAAAAGCTCCTGCTCGAAGCCTGCATCGAGGCCATGGCGACCGGCGCAGTCATCGGCATTCAGGACATGGGCGCGGCCGGGCTGACCTGCTCCACCTGCGAGATGGGCGGACGCGGCAACGTTGGCGTGGAGATCGAACTGGATCTGGTTCCGCAGCGCGAAACCGGCATGACCGCCTACGAGATCATGCTGAGCGAGTCGCAGGAGCGCATGCTGCTGGTGGCGCAGAAGGGACGCGAAGAGGAAGTCTTCGCCGTCTTCCGCAAGTGGGGACTCGACGCCTCCGCCGTCGGCCAGGTCATCCCCGAGAACCTGATGCGCGTGCTGCATCACGGCGAGGTGGTGGCCGAGATTCCCAATCCTGCGCTCACCGACGAGGCGCCGCTCTATCACCGTCCCATGGAGCGCTGGGAGGCGCCCGTGCCGGAAGAGATGCCTGAGAGCATCGAACTCGGCAAGACCGGCAACCTGACCGGCGCACTGCAGCAGTTGCTGGGCGCGGCCAATATTTTTTCGACCCGCTGGATCGACCAGCAGTACGACTCTATGGTGCAGACCAACACGGTCGAAGGCCCGGGAGCCGGCGACGCGGGCGTGATCCGCATCAAGGGCAGCAGCCGCGGACTCGCGATGGCGCTCGACGGCAACGGACGCTGGTGCTGGCTCGATCCCAAGCTGGGCGCCATGCACGCCGTCGCCGAAGCCACGCGCAACGTGGCCTGCTCCGGAGCCACTCCGGTGGCCGCCACCAACTGCCTGAACTTCGGCAATCCCGAGAAGCCTCCCGTCATGTGGCAGTTCTCGCAGGTGATCGACGGACTCACCCGCGCCTGCGAAGAACTGGAGACGCCCATCACCGGCGGCAACGTCAGCTTCTACAACGAGACCCTGGGCGAGGCGATTTATCCCACGCCGGTCGTCGGCATCGTCGGCCTGCTGGATGACGTGGAAAAGGCCGTGCGGCCCGACTTCACCGCCGCCGGCAACTCCCTTCTGCTGCTGCGCGCCTCCGAGCCCGGCGACGCCATCGACATGCAGGCCGAGTTCGGCTCGAGCGAATACGCCCGGCAGGTCCTGGGACAGATTTGGGGATTCCCGCCCGCCCTCGAACTCGAGCGCGAAGCCGCCTTGCAGAAGTGCCTGATCGAGCTGGCAGCGGCCGGCCTGATGGACTCGGCCCACGACTGCTCCGATGGCGGACTGGCCGTGGCCATAGCCGAATCGGGCTTCCGCCACCGGATCGGTGCCGCCATCGACCTCAGCAGCGGCGGCTTGCCGCCTGAGTTTGTGCTCTTCGGCGAGGACGCCAGCCGCGTCGTCGTCTCCACCGCGCCGGACAAGGTCGAACAGGTTCGTGAAATAGCGGTAAAATACGGGGTAGCGCTCGACTTTCTCGGCAGTACCGCCCCCGACAAGCTCGAAATCCGGATCGACGGCAAGATGGCCGTGTCGGCCACCGTCGCCGACTTGGCGACCGGCTGGGGCAAGGCGCTGGAAACGGCGTTGCACACCGAGACCGAAGAGCGGCTGGTCCCGGCGGTGTTGCAGAAGAGCTAGGCACGGCGCGACGTAACGGGCACGAACTCCGTATCTTTTGGGCAGGCAGGCAATCGGTGATTTTGAAACTCGACAAGTTTCACGAAGAATGCGGCGTAATGGCCGTCTACCAGCATCCCGAGGCGGCTAAGATCGCTTATCTCGGACTGCACGCCTTGCAGCACCGCGGCCAGGAGTCGGCCGGCATCGCCGCCTCCGACGGACGCCGCCTGCGCAACGAGCGCGGCATGGGACTGGTGAGCGACATCTTCACCGCGCCCGTGCTGGCCCGCCTCTCCGGACCGCTCGCCATCGGCCACACCCGCTATTCGACCGCCGGTGACTCGGCGCTGCTCAACGCGCAACCGCTGCGCGTTGAGTGCAACAAGGGCTCCATCGCCGTGGCGCACAACGGCAACCTGGTCAACGCCAACGAGGTGCGCGCCCGGCTCGAAGCCAGCGGCTCCATCTTCCAGACCACCAGCGACACCGAAGTCATCCTGCACCTGATCGCGCAGTCGAAAGAGTGTGGGATGGAAGAGGCTCTGACCGACGCGCTGCGCCGCATCGAGGGCGCCTTCTCGCTCGTCGTGCTGACGCCCGACCACATCTACGCCGTGCGCGATCCGCGCGGCTTCCGCCCGCTTTCAATGGGCCGCATCAAGGGCACCATGACGCAGCCCGACGCGACGGTCTTCGCCTCCGAAACCACGGCGTTCGACCTGATCGGCGCCACCTGGGAGCGCGACCTCGAACCCGGCGAGATCATCGTCGTCGGTCCCGAAGGCATTCATTCGCGCTTCTATTCGGCGCCGCAGAAGCAGTCGGCCTGCATCTTTGAGCACGTCTATTTCTCGCGTCCCGACAGCGTTGTCTTCGGCCGCCCGGTAAACCTGAGCCGCGAGGCATTGGGCCGCCAGCTGGCGAAGGAAAGCCACGTCGATGCCGATATCGTGGTCGCCGTGCCCGACTCCGGCGTGCCTGCCGCAGTCGGCTACGCCGCGCAGAGCGGCGTGCCCTACCGCGTGGGACTGGTGCGCAGCCACTACGTCGGCCGCACCTTTATTGAGCCCGAGCAGGGGATGCGCGACTTTGGCGTGCGCCTCAAGCTCAACGCCGTGAAGAGCATCATCGAAGGCCGTCGCGTCGTGCTGATCGACGACTCGATCGTGCGCGGCACCACCAGCCGCAAGATCGTCCGCATGATGCGCAACGCCGGCGCCCGCGAGGTGCACATGCGCATCTCGTGCCCGCCCACCATCTCGCCCTGCTACTACGGGGTCGATACGCCCACCAAGAAGCAGCTGATCGCCGCCAACCAGACGATTGATCAGATTCGCCAGTTCATCGGCGCCGACTCGCTCGCCTACCTCTCGCTTGAGGGTCTGAAGCAGGCCTGCGGCGAAGGCGTCAACGGCCTCAGCTACTGCACCGCCTGCTATACCGGCGAATACCCGACCAGCTTCGTGGATGTTGAAGACATCGTCCCCGCCGAGGTGGCGCAGGACTAGCGAACGGAGCGGTCCATTGCGGGTGGCTTGTTCTGCCGAAAGTAGTCTCGTTGCGGCACAGCCTTCAGGCCCACATGGTCAAGCAGTTGCTTCAGCCCTGTGGTGTCAAAGGCCACACGGATGGAGCTTGGCAGGCCGTTCACCATCACGCTAAGCTTCTGCCCATCTCTGACTCCCAGCAGGAACGACACAGCGCTCTTGTCAATGGTGTCGAAGAAAAACGTGTCGTCCCTGTAGCCCCCGTTCGGCATTACCTTCAGGACTCTGGAGCCGCCCAGGTCGTCGCCTGCAACTTCAAATCTCACAAATTCTTCTCCCGTCATTTCCACCGGTCCGGCGTACTTCTCGAAAGGAAACACCGGCAGGCGCTTGTACGATTCAATGATCAGATCAATGATGACGGGAGGGTTGACGCCCGGCTGGTACCAAATTTTGAAGGTTGCATATCCGGCGCCCTGCGGCGCAGAGATTTCACTTCTGGCGGAAACCTCAACACCCCGGATGGGAGATTTCTTCAATCTCCAAGGGCTCTTGGATTGCTGGCCTAAGGCGGGTATGGTCGCCAGCAGGATAGCCGCGATCGCAAACCAGATTCGAAGCTGTATGGTTCGGCGCATGACGGCGAAGGCTATCACATTTTTGCCTCTTCCACCCCCCAGACCTTACACTTGTCCACGATGAAGTCCGTCATTGTAGGCACGGCCGGCCACATCGACCACGGCAAGACCGCGCTGGTCCGCGCGCTGACCGGCATTGACGCCGACCGGCTCGAAGAGGAAAAGCGCCGCGGCATTACCATCGACATCGGCTTCGCCCATCTGGAACTGCCCGCCGCGGGCGGCCTGCGCCTCGGCTTTGTCGACGTTCCCGGGCACGAGCGCTTCGTGCGCAACATGCTGGCCGGCGTGGGCGGCATCGATCTGGTGTTGCTGGTCATCGCCGCCGATGAATCGATCAAGCCACAGACCCGCGAACACTTCGACATCTGCCGCCTGCTGAACATCCGCCGCGGCATCACCGTGTTGACGAAATCCGACGCGGTCGACACCGACACGCTTGAAGTCGTGCGGCTTGAGGTCGAAGACTTCCTGCGTGGCTCGTTTCTGGAGGGCGCTCCGGTCGTGGCCGTCAGTTCGCTGACCGGAGCCGGAATCGAAGAACTGAAAGCGAAGATCGCCGAAGTCGCCGCCACCATTCCCGCGCGCGATACCCGCGCCGCCCTCCGCCTGCCCATCGACCGCGTCTTCACCATGAAGGGCTTCGGCACCGTTATCACTGGCACCCTGATTTCCGGAGCCGTGCGTAAGGAAGAAGAACTCGAGGTGTACACCACCGGCGAGCGTCTGCGCGTGCGCGGCATACAGGTGCACGGCGCAACGGCCGACGAGGCCACGGCGGGCCAGCGCACCGCGCTCAACCTGGCCGGCGTAGCCACCGGGGAACTCGCGCGCGGCATGATGCTCGCCCCTCCGGGGCTATTCCGCACCACGCGCCGCGTTAACGTGGCGCTTACGCTGCTGCCTGGCGCGCCGCCCCTGCGCGACCGCGCCCGCGTTCACCTGCACTGCTACACCGCCGAGACCATCGCGGAAGTCGTGCTGCTCAACGATTCGTCGCAACCCGCTGCGCCGGCCGAGCCACCGGATCCCGCTGAACCCGCCGCTGCCCGGCAGAAGCAGGTGCGTCCCGGGCAGACCGCCTGGGTGCAACTGCGACTGGCCGCGCCGCAACTGCTGCTGCCCGGCGACCGCTTCATCCTGCGGCAGTTTTCTCCGGTGATCACCATCGGCGGCGGCGTGGTGGTGGACCCCGCGCCCGTCGCGCGCAAGGCCATAGCCGATTTCGGCTTCCTCGACGCGCTGCGCTCCGGCTCTGCCAGTGATTCGGTCCGGTTGCGCATCGCGCGGCGCGGCCCGTCCGGCATCGCCCTGGCCGACTTGATTGCCGAAACCGGTCTGCCCGCCGCGCAGGTGGAAAAACTCGCACAGCCGCTGATTACCGCCAAGAACCTGCGCCGCTTCAGCGACATCTTCATCGACGCCCAGCAGTTGGCGGTGGCGCAGAAGCTGCTGCTCGATACCCTGAACCAGTTTCACACCGCCAATCCGCTGGTGGGCGGCATGGGGAAGCAGGAGTTGCTCACCCGCATCGATCTCGGCACCGAGCTGTTCGCCGGCCTGCTCGCCTCGCTTGGCAGCAAGGTGGAGGTCGCGGGCGAAACCGTGCGCCTCGCCGGTCGCGGCGTGGTGATGAAGGACGATGAAGCCGAGGGTAAGCTCCAGATCGAGCAGGCGTTCTCCAGTGCGGGACTGAAGGTGCCCGCGCTCAAGGAAGTGCTGGCCGGACTCAAGGTCGACCGCGTGCGCGCGCAGAAGATCGTGACGCTGCTGCTGCGCGACCGCGTGCTCATCAAGATCAGCGAAGACCTGGTCTTTCACGCGACCGCGCTCGATGCCCTGCGCCGCCTGATCGTTGAGCGCAAGGCGACGTCGCCAAAAATCGACGTGGCCGGTTTCAAGGACCTGACCGGCGTCAGCCGCAAGTACGCCATTCCGCTGCTGGAATACCTTGACCGCGAACGCGTCACCCGCCGCGTGGGCGACGAGCGGGTCATCCTCTAGGCGCACTGCGTGGCCGTCGCGTTCTGCGTTTTCTGGCTGACCAATACTGCTACAATGCTCAGCCATAGCTCAAGGAGGCGACCATGTCCACCGTCAAGCACTACCCGTTTTACATCGCAGGAGTAAAGCAGACCTATCCCAACGTGCAGCCGGGCATCCCGAAGTACGCCTCGGCCGTCGTGGTCGACAACCTGGTGTTTCTTTCCGGCATGACCGCGCAGGACCCGGCCACCGGCGACTGCCTGACCTGCACCATGCGCGACCAGATGACCATGGCTCTCACCAAGCTGAAGGCCGCGCTCGAAGAGGTCGGCAGCTCGATGGAGAACGTCATCAAGACCTTGATCCTGTTCAAGGACATCAAGGACTACCCCGTCATGCGTGCCACCGAGCTGGAGTTCTACCAGAAGCACGCCCCGCGGCTGGTGGAAGAACCCCCCGTCAGCACCATCCTGCAAGCCGCCTCGCTGGCCCGGCCGGAGTTTCTGATCGAGGTCGAAGCCGTGGCCGTGCTGAAGAGAAAAGAGTAAGTCCGCCTGACGCGTCGGCCGCCCGCCCCGCACGGCGGGCGGCCTGCGCGGTCGCAACTGCCGTAACGCTGTTCGCTCCTTCCTGCAATTTCCCTGCGCCGCCGCCGCCCCAGATGGCACAATAGTGGTAGCTCAGCCTGAACACTGAACAATATGCCTATGCGGAGTAACTCAATGAAGCGGACTTGTCTTGCCCTGGCTCTTGCCGTTTGCCTGCTGCTGGCTCTCTCCATGGCCGCCGCCGCCCAGGACATCGTGATCGGCATTGACCTTTCCCTCACCGGCCCCGGCGCGGCCCTCGGCATCCCGCAGAAGAGCACGATGATCTTTGCGCCCACGGTGATCGGCGGGCACAAGGTCCGCTACGTCACCTATGACGACGCCTCGGATCCGACCGTTTCCCTGCAGAACTTCAAGCGGCTTATCAACGAAGACAAGGTGGACATGGTGATCGGCACCTCGCTGACGCCGACGGCACTGGCCGTACTGGACCAGCTGATGGAGTCGCATACACCCATGATCAGCCTGGGCCAGGCCTCCATGATCGTGCTGCCGATGGACGCCAAGCGGCGCTGGGCCTTCAAGACCCCGGCCAACGACGAAACCTACGCCGGTGCCATCGTCGATCACATGAAGAAGCACGGCATCAAGACGGTTTCCACCATCGGCTTCGACGATGCCTATGGCGAGAGCAACTTCGCCGCCTTCAAGAAGCTGGCCGAGGCCGCCGGCATCCACATCCTCACGGCGGAAAAATACAAGCGCCCCGATACCAGCGTCGCCGGGCAGATCCTGCGCGTCGTCAACAGCAAGCCCGATGCGGTCTACATCATCGCCTCCGGTTCGCCGGCCGTGCTGCCGCAGATCACGCTGGTCGATCGCGGATTCAAGGGCAAGATCTATCACACCTCGGGTGTGGCCGTGGCCGACTTCATCCGCGTCGGCGGCGCCAAGGTGGAGGGCGCCTACCTGCCCACCTCGCCCTTCCTGATCGCCGAGCAGTTGCCGAACAACTATCCCACTAAGTCCGAGTCGCTGCGCTTCAGCAAGGAATTTGAGGCCAAGGTCGGCCCGCGCTCCTTCTTCGCCGCCCTGCTCTGGGACGCCTTCAGCATCACCAACCAGGTCGTCCCGCGCGCGCTCAAGACGGCCAAGCCCGGTACCATCCAGTTCCGCGAAGCCATCCGCGCTCAGATCGAGAGCACGCGCGGGCTGAAGGGCGCCACCGCCGTTTACAACTACTCGCCCGAGGACCACACCGGCGTCAACCAGTACGGCACGGTCATGGTGCGCATCGAGAACGGCCAGTGGAAGCTGGAGAATTTCACTCCGGCAAAGTAGGGTGACCGTCATGGCGGGGCTTTTCCGGGGACATTATGAGGAGCACATCAGTGCTCCTCGTTTCTTGGAGGCGAAGATGGTTGCAATGGAGTTTCCGACTTGGGGCCATGGTCGAACAGCTTGGGATGCTGCAAAGGACGAAGCACGGGTTGCGCTGGTGAGTGTCGCTACAGCTCAGCAACTGATCTCCTACAGTGACCTGACGCGCAAAGTATCCAGCATCAGATTTCATCCCCATGAGCATGACTTTCATGGCTTGCTGGTTCAGCTTTCCGTGGAATCGGATCAGTGTGGCGAAGGCATGATCTCGGCATTGGTCATCCATAAAGAAGATGGCCAACCCGGTACAGGTTTTTTTGACCTAGCGACGAAACTGGGCCGCGATGTTTCTGATCCGGATAAGTGCTGGAGTGATGAAGTCAAAAGGGTACACGAGAAGTTCTTGATCGCAGGCCGAGCATGAAACGACTGGGACTCATCGCGGGCAACGGCACCTTCCCCTTCCTGGTGCTGGACGCTGCGCGCGCCCAGGGATACGAAGTCGTCGTCGCCGCCATCAAGGAAGAGACCTTCCCCGAGATCGAGCAGCGCGGTGCCACGTCCGTCCACTGGCTCTCGCTCGGCGAACTCTCGCGCCTCATCGCGACCTTCAAGCGCGAGGGGGTGAGCGAAGCCATCATGGCGGGCCAGGTCAAGCACAAGCAGATTTTTTCCAGCATCCGTCCCGACTGGCGTCTGGCCAAGCTGCTGCTCAACCTGCGCACCCGCAACACCGACGCCCTGATCGGCGCCGTCGCCAAGGTGCTGGGCGACGAAGGCATTACGCTCTTGAGTTCCACGGCCTTCCTGGAACCGCTGCTGGCCAAGCCCGGCGTGCTCACCCGCCGCGCGCCGACCGCGAGTGAACAGGCCAATATCAATTATGGCCGCAAGGTCGCCCGCCACATGGCCGAGTACGACATCGGCCAGACGGTGGTGATCGCCGAGACCGCCTGCGTCGCGGTGGAGGCCATGGAAGGCACCGACGCCGCCATCGAGCGCGCCGGCCAGATCACGCGCCACCGCTCGCTCGGCGACGATCCCACCTACAGCCGCGCGCTAACGGTCGTCAAGGTCGCCAAGCCGAATCAGGACATGCGCTTCGACGTGCCCGTCATTGGAATCAAGACCGTCGAGACCATGCAGGCCGCCGGAGCCAGTTGCCTCGCCCTGGACGCCGGACGCTGCCTGCTGCTCGACGGCGAACCGATCATCACCGCCGCCGACGCGGCCGGAATTTCGATCGTCGCCGAGTGATGATCTCGCGGGTTAAGCCTGTGCTGTTTTGTGCGACAATCTTCTCAGCTTCACTGGGACAACGAACTGAGCGCTGACCGTCCAATCCGCGTAGCTGTCATCGGCGCCGGCGCCTTCGGGCGCAATCACGCGCGTGTCTATAGCGAGCTGCAACAGGAAGGACTGGTCGAGTTCGTCGGCATCGCC
>CAINCZ010000020.1 GCA_903847195.1 uncultured Acidobacteriota bacterium
ACCCGCGAACGGTTGCAACAAAGCCTCGTGCTCGTCCATGGCGGCATGGCGCAAAACGTCGGGCCGATTCTCGAGATGGTGACGGAAAAATATCTGCTCCGTTCCGGCTCCGAATGGGCCGGCCGCCAGCAGGCCATCGGTTTGCTGGACGAAATCGTGTCGGCGCTCAAAGCCGGGGATGTGCGGAGCGTGGGCGGATTGACCACGCGCAATTTTCGCGAGCCGCTCCAGACCATCATTCCGTGGGCCAGCAATGCGTTCACCGAATCGCTCATCGCCTCCGTGCAGACGGAATTCGGCTCGGACTTCTGGGGTTTCTGGATGCTCGGCGGCATGTCCGGCGGCGGCATGGGTTTTATTTTTAATCCGAAGCGCAAGGCCGAGGCGCAACAGCGATTGCAGGCGATCATGTCGCAAACCAAGCACGAGTTGGAACACGCCCTGCCCTTCGCGATGGAGCCGGTGGTTTATGATTTTGCCATCAACGAGCGCGGCACGTGGGCGGACTTGCTGCGCGGCGACGACGCGCTGCTGCCTGCCGGCTACTATCAGCAGACCGTGCCACGCTGCCTGCGGCAGGAGGCGCGCAACCTCACGCCGCGCGAACGCACCGACCTGCAGCAGTTCACCCAGGCCGCGCGCCGCCAACCGGAGTACGCCGCCGTGCTGCCGTCGCTGCTTGACCGGATGCTGCCGTCGGCCGCCGCCACCCGCGACGCCGGCCGCCTCGACGCCCTGCTCGACGAAAACGGATTCGACCGCGTGCAACACGAGCAGATCCGCGCCGACCTGCGGAGCGGGCGCATCGGCTTGGCGATGAACCGCCTGCCGCCCAGCACGAAGGTCGAAGATGTGCCTCCGGAGGTGCTGTTTGATGCGACGGCCGCCACCGCGGAGTTCCGCCGGCAGGGCGAGGCCATGATCCGGGCCGGCGAGGTGGCGGTGGTGACTTATGCGGCGGGCGTGGGCAGCCGCTGGACGCAGGGCGCCGGCGTCGTCAAGGGGCTGCATCCGTTCGCAAGGCTCGGCGGCCGGCACCGCAGCTTCATCGAGGTGCATCTCGCCAAGACCCGCCGCACCGCCCGCGCCTTTGGCGCGGCGATCCCGCACGTTTTCACGACGAGCTATCTCACCCATGCGCCGATCGAGGGGTTCCTGCGCGCAACGGCCGGCGATGCGCTCGGCCGCGCCGTCTGGCTTTCGCCCGGACGTTCGATCGGCCTCCGGCTCGTGCCGACCGTGCGCGACCTGCATATTGCGTGGGAGGAAACGGCGCAGCAGAAGCTCGACGAGCAAAAGGAAAAAATGCGCGAGAGCGTGCGGGCCGCGCTGACCGCCTGGGCCCGCCAGGCCGGCGAGGGCAGCGACTACACCGACAACCTTCCGGGCCAATGCCTCCACCCCGTCGGCCACTGGTTCGAGATCCCGAATTTGCTCAAGAACGGCGTGCTCGCGCGCCTCCTTGCCGCGCAGCCGAACTTGCGCACGCTGCTCGTGCACAACATCGACACCCTCGGCGCCACCGTCGATCCTGCGCTGCTCGGCTGGTTCCGCTCCGCGGGTACGACCCTCGGCTGGGAAGTCATGCCCAAGCGCATCGAGGACCACGGTGGCGGCCTGGCGCGCATCGACGGCCGGGTTCGCATGGTCGAGGGCCTGGCGTTGCCGCGCGAGGAGGATGAGTTCGCGCTCACCTACTACAGCTCTAACACCTGCTGGGTGGACATCGATCGCCTGCTTGCGCTGTTTGGACTTGGTCGCGGCGATCTCGCCGACTCGGGCAGGACCGCGACCGCCGTGCGCACGCTCGCCGCGCGTATGCCGACGTACGTGACGTTGAAGGAGGTCAAGAAGCGCTGGGGCCACGGCCAGGAGGACGTCTACCCGGTGGCGCAATTCGAGAAACTCTGGGGCGACATGACCGCGCTGACTGAGTGCGCGAATGCCTTTGCCGTGGTGCCCCGCTCTCGCGGCCAGCAACTGAAGGATCAGGCCCAGCTGGACGTCTGGCAACGCGATGGTTCCGCTGCGCACATCGAATCGCTGGGCGACTGGACCCCTTGAGCCGGACCTGACAGCGGAGCCCCCCTAGCCATCTACACAAACTGTAGGAGCGAGCTTGCTCGCGATATCGCCGGAGGAGTCGCCTGCAAGCAGTCTCCTACGGCAATCACCTGACGGCGCATGCCGTGGCAGGTGCTTGACCGGGCTCGGCTGGTCCGGTGGAGTGGTCCTCTTCGTTCTGGCGTCGGGCGGGATCTATTGGGCTTGCGCGAAGTTTCGTTCGGAAACATTCAAAGTTCGTGGGCACAATCCTGCAAGTATGGGGCACTGCTTTGTTCCTGAGTGTGACCTGCTGGGGCGCCGGATCTTTTCTGGTTTCCTCTAAACGCCCCATTGTCGGCATCCTCTGCGGTTGGTGCTGTTTTCTCTTTCTCTGCGCGTTTGCCTGGGTGTGCGGGATTTCCGCTCACGGGATGAGGCCTCTTTTCTGGGCCTTCTTTGTCGCCGGGGTCGCCGTCTTTGTTCGTGACCGGCGCTGGCCGGAACTGATCTGCGCCACGCTTTGCGCCGGTGCCATCAGCGCCGCGCTTTGTGCGCCCTTCTTTTTGTACGAGAAGGTCCTGGCCTATGGGGCGCACGGCACCGACATGTGGGGGTATATCATCGCCGCCGACTGGCTGTCGGGCCATTCCATCCGGGATCTGCCGGACTTGGGAAATGTCCCGATGCGCTTCAACTGGACGTGGCATATTCTGGCGACACGGGAACGGCCCCTGATCTTTGAGTCGCTTGCCTGCCTCGCTTCCGCCAGCGGCCTGACGCCGACCAACGCCTACTTCGCCTACCCCAGCGCCCTGCTCGCCAGCCTGGTGATGGCTCTCTGTCGCGAGCCACGAATCTTCCGGTTGAAGCATTGGACCATCGCCCTGCTTCCGGCCCTGATCGTGGTCTTTCATCCGCTGATCATCCTTCCCTGGATCGCGGGGTTCTTTGGCGGGGCCATTGTCGCCCTGTGTGCCTCGCTGGCTTTTGCGGGCGCCGCCGCTGCGGAGGAGGGGCCGGCCCGCACCGAAGCGCTGGCGCTGGGCCTGCTCATGCTCGTTTTTTGCGCCAGCCTCTATACCGTGAAGTTTCTTCTCGTGGGCGCAGTGTTCATTGCGGTTCCGGCGCTGGTGAGCTGCGTCCTGATCCTGAAACGGGACGGCTGGCGCAGCCTGTTCCGAAAAAGGCCCGGGCGGCTGGCCGCCATTGTTTTTTCCGTCTCGGCGCTTTTGGTGATTGCGACTGCCCTGCTGGTCCGGGATCCCGACTTGGGATATGGTCCGTTTCAAACGCCTCTCGTCGGGTCAGCCCATTTTCTGGGTGTTTTCGGCGGTTTGTCGCCTTATTCTTGGCTTGGATTCGCGGGATTCGAACCGGGGGATTACACCCCCCTGCAAAACCCGATCGGCTGTGCCGCCCTCGTCGGGATGGCGGTCTTGTTCGGCCTGGTCTCCTGGAGACGCTGGCGGGCATCAAAGGACATCCGCGTGCCGCTGATTGTGGGGATCTGCCTGGGATGCTTCTGGTTGGTGCTGAGAGATACCCAGATGATGACCAAAGCGATGCCCGTGTTCGGGTTGCCTCTGCTAGTCGTGCTGGCCGCTGTTTCCGGGGAATTGCGGCACTGGGCCTTGGGGTTGGGCGCCGCCGTCATTTGCTGCCTGCCCGCAGTGCGGTCCCGCCAGGAAATGTATACGATGATCCATCAGCCCTACATCCTGTGCACGGAGGCCAATGTGGGCAGATACGAGGATAACGACGTCTGGATCATCCTGGCTTATCTCAACTTTCGGGAAGACCAGGATGGTTTCAATTGGGCAAAATATCCCGGATCGTACCGGGGAATCACCCATTTTCTGCCGGCCGAAATCCGCGAGCGGCTCGCGAAGAAGTACCACCTGCCCGAGCCGTGGCCCCC
>CAINCZ010000021.1 GCA_903847195.1 uncultured Acidobacteriota bacterium
CCGCGCCGCCGCCTTCACGTCGTCGTCGGTCGCGTCCAGACGCCCGTAGCGGATGTTTGCCATCACGGTATCCGCGAAGAGGAAGTTGTCTTGCAGCACAATGCCCAGCTTGCGGCGCAGGTCGTCCTTGGGATACAGCCGGATATCGTTGCCGTCGATCTTGATCGCGCCGCTGTCTACGTCATAAAAGCGCGTAAGCAGGTTGATCACCGTCGTCTTACCCGCGCCGGTAGGACCGACAAGCGCGATAGTCTGGCCAGGCTCGGCGCGCAGGCTGACATGCTTCAGCACGGGTGTGCCGGAATCGTAGCCAAAGCTGACGTCGTCGAGCACCACTTCGCCTTCGATGTGCGTCAGCGGGCGAGCGTCGGCGACATCAGGCAGGTCGGGCGACTCGTCCATCGTCTCGAACACGCGCTCGGCGCCAGCCAGCGCAGCCTGGATGCTGTTATACAACTGGCCGAGTTGGTTCAGCGGCCATGCGAATCGGTCGGAATAGCTGATGAACGCGGCAATTGTGCCGACGGTAGCGAGCCCCTGTGCTGCCAGCAACCCGCCCGTACACACCACGATCGTGCGCCCAGTGTTGCTGATCAGGTTCATCAACGGCCCGCCGATGCCGGCGAATGTTTGCGCGCGCGTCGACGCCTTACGCAACTTCTGGTTGGCCTCGTCGAATGCGCGGATGACCTCGTCCTCGCGCCCGTAGGCTTTCACCACCCGCTGCCCGGTGATCGTTTCTTCGATCAACCCGTTCAGGATGCCCAGATTCTCCTGCTGATCGCGAAACCCCTGCCGCGTGCGCGTTGAGAGCCAGCGCGTCGTTATCGTGATCATCGGCAGGATGACCATCGCAACCAACGCCAGCCGCACGTTAACCGCAAACATGATGCCGGCCACGAGTATCAGGCTCAGCACGCTGCTGATCAGCCCGGTCACGCTCGACTGCAACACCATGCTGACGTTGTCCACATCGTTGGTCAGCCGGCTCATGATCTCGCCGTGCGTACGCTGATCAAAGAACCGTAGCGACAGCGTCTGCAGCGCGCCAAACAGGTCGGTGCGTATGTCGCGCACTACGCGTTGCGCGATGCCGGCAACGGTATACTCCTGCAACCATGTGCCCAGCGACGCTAATACGTAGGTGATGATCATCACCATCAGCAATTGCGCCAACCCGTTCATATCGCCCTTGCTGATGAAGTTGTCGATCGCCTGCCCCATAAACCACGGACCCAACAAGCCCAACCCGGTGTTCAACGCTACCAGAAAGACGACGCCGAGCAGCGTCAGGCTCTGGCGGCGTAGATAGGCCCACAGCCGCCCCAGGGTGGCGCGCGTGTTCTTGGGCTTCTCTGGTTTCATCATTCCGGGCGGGCCGAAGCCGCGTCCGAATGGCATACGATTTTCGCCCCCTGACTTCGTTCCTGCTGGCGACGCTTGTCCACCCCTATTCATGCCCATTCCCTCCGTTATTACCGCTGCCCAGTTGTGAATCGTAGATGTCGCGATAGATCGGGCTGGTTGCCAGCAGATCCGCATGGCGGCCCTCTGCGGCAATCTGCCCATCCTCAATGACAAGTATCTTGTCGGCGCTCAGCACGGTACTGATGCGTTGTGCAATAACAAAGATCGTTTGGTCGCGCACGCTCTGCGTTTCAGTCAGCGCAGCCTGGATTTCAACTTCCGTCTCCACGTCCACCGCGCTGGTGCTGTCGTCGAGAATCAGCACCGCCGGTTTCACCAGTAACGCGCGCGCAATCGCCACACGCTGCTTTTGTCCGCCCGACAGGTTTACGCCGCGCTGACCGAGTTGTGTGTCGTAACCGTCAGGCATGCCCATGATGAACTCGTGCGCCTGTGCAGCTTTCGCGGCGGCAATGACCTCGTCTTCACTCGCCGTCGGCCGGCCGTAGCGGATGTTGTCGCGGATCGTGCCGGAGAACAGCACTGTCTCCTGCAACGCGATGCCGATGTTGCGTCGCAACGCCACCTGATCCACATCGCGCACGTCCACGCCGTCCAGCGTCACGCGCCCGCCGGTCACGTCGTAGAAGCGCGGGATCAGGTTCACCAGGCTGGACTTGCCGGCGCCGGTCGATCCGAGCAGCGCCACCGTCTGCCCCGGTTCAGCGACGAAGCTGATATCTTTCAGAACGGGATCGCCGGCGTGACCGTCGTAGCTGAAGGTGACGTTCTCGAACGCCACGCGCCCGCGCGGCGAAAACTCGTGCAACGAAGTCGGTTTGTCCTGTACGTCCGGCACGCTATCCATGACCTGCTCGATGCGTTGGGCCGAAGCAGCAGCGCGCGAGACCTGCAGCACCAGCATGCTCACCATCAAGAGCGACATGAGCATCTGCATCAGGTAGTTGACAAAGGCGATGATCTGGCCGAGATGCATGCCGCCCTGCACGATCATGTTGCCGCCGAACCACAGCACCGCCGCCGTTCCTACATTGATGATGATCATCATCATCGGAAATGTCACCGCAGTCACGCGCGCCACACTGATCA
>CAINCZ010000022.1 GCA_903847195.1 uncultured Acidobacteriota bacterium
ACCAGCACCGGCTCGGACTGCGATTCGTCAACGTAGACGAGCATGTCGGTCTGCATCGCGAGCATCTCGCCAGCGGTCCAGTAGTGCGGCGTGACATACGGCGGCTTCACCCAGCCGCGGATGTTTTCCCAGAGATGAAAGGTGTTTTCCTCGCCCGTGCCTTCCCACCACGTGTAGAGGCCCGGCGAGGTCTGGCGACTCCAAAACCATTCGAGGGTTTCCCAAGCGCGCCCGGGTTCGTCGAGAAAAACCCACTGGTGCCCCACCGCCGCGCAGAAATAGGTCCAAGGCTCGAATATTTTCGGATTGGAAAACTGCGCCAGATGCTCGCGATAAACGGACTTTTGGGGCGCGGCGATCCACGTGGGCCAGAGGCCGGAGATATAAGTGCGCTGCTCGTTCCACTGCGTGGTCTTGAGCCACGCCTGCTGCAAACGGTCGGACGTAGACCGCCAGAGCAGGGCTTGTTCCTCATGATGCAAACGCCGGGCCAGCTCCGCCGCCCCGCGGAGCCCGCTGCAACTGACGGCCGTGATGTAGGATGACCGTCGTCCAAAATCCATGCGCCCGGCAATCAGTCCGTCGCGCGCTGCTTCACACACGAGATCCAGATCATTGCGCTTGAGATGCTGCGGCACAATCGGGCCAACGTAAGGCATCCGCATCGGTTTGTCGGCGACGGCCATTTTCAAAATCAATCCGGCCTTGCGCTCGATGTGCGGCCACAACCAACGGTCAAAATCCGGATCGCGCAACCGGCTGGCCACGTCGGCCAACACGCGCAACCCCTGCCCCGGCGCATCGCCTTCGGCGCCAAAGCCGCCAAAGAAATCGTTCTCGGCAAAATACCCGGCGAGTTGGCGGGCGACCTCCAACTGGCCGGCCCGTACCAGGCCGGCCACCACGGCAACGCCGTCGCGCTGCCACGCGAGCGGATAATTGGTCGGCTCGCCCGGCGGCGTGCGCTTGTCGAGCAGGCCCATCAACAAATGCGCCGCTTGCGCATTCAGGCTGTCCACAAACCGCGCATCGGGAAGCTCCAACGTCAACCTGCTGCGGACACTTGGACAGCGCAACGGATTGGGCCGTGCCGTCGCAGCATTGTGCAGCGAAATTTTATACGGGCCACCGGCCAGCTCGATCCGCGCGCAGCCCCAGCCATCCGTGCCGGTCCACGAAACCATCGGCACTTGTTGATGGATCCAGTTCGGCTCGCCTTCGTGTCCCAGCCACACCGCCTTGGGCTGCGGTGCGATGACGACGGACCACGCATCGTTGACCAGCAATTGCGATCCGTTCCACGTGAGCTTGTTGATCGGCCCGCCGGCGGGGCCGACGCTGCGGATGACAAGCTCCAGCCGCTCCGTTTTATCGCCGCGCGCGGCAAGTTCGAGCACGGCATTGCCCGGCTCGCCGCATGACCATGTCGCCTCATAATGCGGTGTGGTCGTGACGATGGCGGGAGCACCTTGCGGATCAGGCCAGGTGAATTGCTGGCGGATGTCGGACATGGGCAAGGCGTCACTGGTCATTTTCAAATTGCCGGCAGCGTCACGCACCCAGACCGCGACACCGAAGCTGCCCACCG
>CAINCZ010000023.1 GCA_903847195.1 uncultured Acidobacteriota bacterium
TCTTCTCGGCCACGGCGAGCGCCGCCGTTTCCAGTCCCTCAGTTCCGGGCGGTCAGCCACTCCGACCTGGTCTTGATGCTCGAGGTCCCAGGCAAATTCGCGGGCGGTGGCGTAGCGGTTCTGGGGGTCGCGTTCCAGGGCGCGATAGATGATTTCCTGCAACTGGGGGGAAATGGTGGGATCGATTTCGCGCGGCGGGATGGGGTTGTTCAGCAGCCGGTCGTTCATGATGAGGAAGGCATTGGGCCCGGTGAACGGCACCTTCCCGGTGAGCATTTCGTAAAGCATGACTCCCATAGCGTAGATGTCGCTGCGCGCGTCGCCGCGTTTGCCTTTGACCTGTTCGGGGGAGATGTAGTCGGGCGTTCCCATCGTCTGCGTGAACTTGGCGAAAGTCAGCCGCCGCGCTCCAATGTGGGCCGCGATGCCGAAGTCGATGAGCTTGATGTTGCCTTCCGCGTCGATCATGACGTTTTCCGGCTTCAGATCGCGGTGTACGACCCCCTGGCTGTGAATGTACTCCAGCGCCTCGCAAATCTTGAGTGCGATCCGCACCGCGCGCTCGGATGGAAGCTGCCGCTGCTCATTGAGGATTTGACGCAACAGCCGCCCTTCCACCCACTCCATGACCATGTAGACCCGGCTACGGCCATCCTCGACCATCACCTTCATCACGCCGGGGTGGTCCAGCTTTTTGCCAATCTCCTGCTCCCGACGGAAGCGGTCGAAGAAAGCCGGGTCGCTTTCCATCTCGGGATGCGGGACCTTGATGGCGACCGGGCGCCCGGTGCGCAAATCTGTACCGCGAAAGATCGAGGCCATGCCGCTGCGTGCGGCGACGCTTTCAATGCGGTAGTGATCGAGTTGATCGCCAGGATGGAGTGGAGTCATTGGCAGCGCGGCTGAGCGGCGCAAGGCCGGCGGGGAGCCTTGAATCAGCGAAGTCTGTAAGGTCGCCCGCGGTACATGCCCACGCGTTCGACGCTCCGAACGCGGATGAGCAGCACGCTGATATTATCGCTGCCGTCCCGTTGATTAGCAAGGGCCACCAGCTTCTGCCCCGCCGCGTTCAAGTCCCCGCCATGGCTGACGAGGTGGGCCATTTCCGAGGCGCGAACGGCGCCATGCAGCCCATCGGAGCAAAGCAAAAGCACATCCCCGGCCAGCACTTGGTTATCGCTGGTCTCCACGCCGACGAACAGTTCGGCTCCTAAGGAGCGGGTGAGCAGGTGGCGGGTCGGCGCCTCGGCCGCATCCTGTGCGGAAAGCAAACCCAGACGCACGTGCTCGCTGGCGACGGTGTGATCGCGTGTAAGCAGCTTGGCATGACCGCGCCGGATAAGATAACAGCGCGAATCACCCACGTGGGCCACGGCCGCGCGATCGAACCGCAGACCGCAGGCCACCACCGTGGTTGCCATGGGGACGCCACCCGCGCTCGCAGCCCTTCCCTTCTCGTAGACACGCACGTTAGCTTCCTGCACTAGACGCGGCAACAGTGTGGTGTGCAAGTCTCCCCCGGCGGATGCACGGAAGCCGGCGAGCAGGCCCTCCACCGCGGTACGCGAAGCAACCTCGCCCCGCTCCTGCCCCCCGACTCCGTCGGCCAGGGCAAACAGCCAGCCATGAGTCCTCGCCTGCGCCGGTGTCGCGGGGACCACGTATCCAAGATAATCCTCGTTGTGCTCACGTACTCGCCCACAATCGGAGACGTGCGTGAACTCCAAATCCAGCATGGGAGTTTCCGGGGGGGCACGCCTCTCGGCAAAACTGCTGCTGTCCTCGGCGGTCAGTCCCTGATGTGTTTCCATCATTGTACCTTAGCCCCCTGAAGAAAACGGGCGGGCATGCGCCCGGCAGGTAATTTCCAGCAAGATAACCTTATGAGATTAA
>CAINCZ010000024.1 GCA_903847195.1 uncultured Acidobacteriota bacterium
ATCGGCACCAGTAAACTCGTGCCCGGACACGAACCGAGGCAAACGGGAACTTTTTCCGCGGCCCGCTAGTACTACTGTGTTATAAGTATGGTTCATCTTTCACGATTTGAGTAGCGCCCCCGAGGGCGCGGCGGTAAGTTGAGGGCGATGAAAGCCCGCCGCGAGCAGTCTGCCAGCCAGTCGGATCGTTTAGCCGCCTATTTGGACCGGATATCGCAGATCGCCGGACACGCCGATCGCGTTGGTCCCATGCAGAACTACACGAAGGGTCTTTTCTTGCCCATCGAGCGCAAGAGTGTAGAGCCGATGGCGGCGCGTCTGGCTCCGGCGAACGTGCGGCAGATGCATCAGTCGCTGCATCACATCGTGGCCGAAGCGGCTTGGAGCGACGCCGCGTTGTTGCGCGAGGTGCGCCACCAAGCACTGCCCGCCCTGACGCATAAACGTCCGCTGACTGGCTGGATCGTGGATGACCCCGGCTTCCCCAAGAAAGGCGCACATTCGGTGGGCGTGACGCGGCAGTATTGCGGGCAACTGGGCAAGCAGGAGAACTGCCGAGTTGCGGTCAGCGTATCGCTGGCTACCGAAGATGCCAGTCTCCCGGTCGCGTACCAGTTGTATCTGCCTGAGATCTGGACGCAAGACCCGGCGCGACGAACCAAGGCAGGGGTTCCGAAAGAAATTCACTTTCAAACCAAACCCGAGATCGCGCTCGAACAGATTCGCGCGTTGGTCGAAGAGCAGGTACCGCGCGCCCCGGTGTTGGCCGACGCCGCTTATGGCAACGACAACGGCTTCCGCGACGGACTGCAGCAACTACGTCTGGAGTATGCGGTTGGCGTGCAGTCCTCAACCTCGGTTTGGCCGCCAGGCATGACGCCGCTCCCGGCCCCGGCGCGCGGCCCCATGGGACGTCCTCCGAAGCTGCTCCGGCGGGATGAGCGGCATCAACCGCTTTCGGTCAAAGAACTCGCCTTGTGTCTGAGTCCGAGCGATCTGCGCCGGGTGAGTTGGCGCGAAGGAACCCGCGACACGATGCATTCCCGCTTTGCCGCCCTGCGCGTGCGCATAGCCCATCGCGATTACGAGCGCAGCCAACCCCGCGAAGAACAATGGCTGCTAATCGAGTGGCCCAAGGCAGAGAAGGAACCGACGAAATACTGGCTCTCCAACCTGCCGGTCTCGATCAGCGTGCGGGCACTGGTGGCCACGGCGAAGTTGCGCTGGCGCATCGAGCGCGATTACGAGGAACTGAAGCAGGAGCTAGGGCTGGGTCACTTTGAAGGACGGAACTGGCGCGGCTTTCACCACCATGCCAGCCTCTGCATTGGTGCCTATGGATTCCTGGTGGTGGAGCGATGCCTTTTTTCCCCCGCGCCCGACTCGCGACCGCTGCGTGCCGCCCACCTCCACCTTCGTCTACCCGCCCTGCCCCCCAGCGCGAAGCCCCGTGGCGCTGCCGGTTAGAACGGAACGGCACAATCCGCGCTCGATCGCGACCCTGCGCCGCCAAATCGCCACCCATCTCGCCCGCGCCTTACCCAGATGCCCTTGTTGCCTACGTCAAATCTTATGACACAGTAGTACTAGAAGCCGCTGACGACGGACTACGTTGGTGTATGGTGTTACGACGTTTGAGCTGGGGTAGGGCAGGTTGGGCGGTGGAAGGCCGCAGGTGCCGCGCTCATCCTCGAGCCAGGTTCAATCATGGAGGCCAAAGATGGCAACGATGAAACGAGTAGTTGCGGTGATAGCGCTGCTGTTGGGCATGGGGGCGGGAGCGTGGGCGCAAAGCCAGACACCGCGCGCCTTTCGTGTGACGGTGACCGGAAAAGGCGCGCCGATGATCTTGATCCCGGGCCTGGATTCAGCGGGAGCGGTATGGGATTCGACGGTGGCTCGTTACAGCAGCCGGTACGAGTGCCACGTGCTGACGCTGGCGGGATTTGCCGGACAGCCGCCGATCTCCGGGGCGCTGCTGGAGGCGGCGCGCAAGGAGTTGGCGGCCTACATTCGCGAGCGGCGGCTGCAGCGGCCGGTCATTGTCGGGCACAGCCTCGGTGGTTTTCTGGCGCTGTGGCTGGCGGCGAGGGAGCCCGACCTTCCCGGGCGGGTGATCGTTGTCGACTCGCTGCCGGCGTTGGGCGCGGCGGCAAATCCCATGGCGTCGGCGCAGGAGATTGAGGCCGGCGCAGCCCGCCTGCGCGACCTCATGCTGGCGGCCAGCGATGAGAAGCGGCAGCAGATGCTGAAGGCATCGATCGAGACGATGGCCACTTCCCCTGCCGATGTTGAGCGCATCGTGGGATGGGGTAGAGCATCGGACGGCCCCGCCACGGCAAGAGCGATGTATGAGCTGCTGGCCACCGACCTGCGCGACGAGGTGGCGAAGATCAAGGTGCCGACGATGGTGATGGGCACATGGGTGGCCTACCAGAAATTCGCCACGCGGGAGCAGATCCTGGAAAACTTCAAGCTGCAGTACCGAAAGCTGAGCGGAGTGCAGATCGAAATGGCGCCCACGGCGCGCCACTTCATTATGTACGACCAGCCTGACTGGATGTTCAGCCGCATGGATGCGTTCCTGGGCAGCGGCAAGTAAAAGAGCAACGCGTGCGGACTGCGCCTGCGGCGCGGTGCCGATCGCGCGCGGCGGTGGAATGGCGACGTTCCTGCTGAGGAGCGCCATCTGCGCGGCGCCAACAAAACAGCAATGAACCGGAAGGCCCAGGTCAGCGCAGCAAGCGCGCGGCCTGGGCCTTCTGCCACTTTAGGTGCGTATCAGAGGATTCGACTTAACCCCCTGAGCGTTCTCCGCATTTGCGCTAGCGCCAGACGCAAGAATCGGCGACCCGTCCTCGGCTGATCTGGCTGGCGCCCATCCGAACAGCGTCGTAATACGCGTCGATGAACTGCCGTGATCACGGAAAAGCAACCCCCAGCAACATTCCAGACTCCAAGTGCTGGTCTTGAGCGCCAGGGGCATCGGCACCGCACACCGGTGACAGCCCTGGCGCGAAGGCCCGCGAACCTGAGCAGTGCTGTGTTGTCGAAGAAAATCACGCAAAGAAAGAGGACTTAGATGAATGCAGGGAATCACGAAGGGCGCAACGGCCATGGCTGGATTGCAAACAACTTTGATGGAACGCGCACAACGGTCGGACGCAAGTGCGGATTCCTCCTGCTGCTCGCGATGATGATCTGCATCGCCTGTGGAGCATCCTATGGGCAAACTCTGATGGGAAGCCCGGGAGCCGGTTGGCAAACCTGGACTCCGGCGACTGACCTCAACAGCAACGGAGCGCCCTACTGGGATGTGCCGTGGGGAGCCTCCGGCAGTTATGGCGGCGGGCTGGCAGAAAAGAACGCGGGATTCTGCATGACCTCGACCGGCGATTGTCAGGGAATCGGCAGCGGGGCCTTCGCCCCGGGGGCGCTGCCGTTTTGGGCGATGCCCTACGACGCGACCTACGACACGGGCGGCATCCGCGACAACAAGGTCTATTTCCACAGCAATGGTGGGCAGTTGAAGGCGACATTGACGCTGAATATGTCTGCCAATCCAACGGAAATTAACGAATTTGGTTGGTTTGAGACCAACTCGACAGGCACCGTTATCGGGAGAAGGCACAAGCTATTCCAGGGAAGTGGGGAACCAGTGGGCACTTTGAAGCCTGACCCGGTCGGCAAGAGTGTCACCTTTACGCCAACCACGTATTTCGGTTACTACTACAGCGACGTCAGCGAACCGACACCGGACACCGGGAAACAGCACGGCTGTTACACGTACACGTTGTTCAATCTGGATGAGCCCCGGTGTACGCAGGCCTCAGGCGGACAAGGGGATCACGATTTCGCGATCTTCAGCGCGAATCCCGGCGCCAGCCATCCAACGTACTGGATCGTGGGTGAAGATCCGGCAGATTGCACCAATCAGGATGGCGATTGCAACCTGACTGTGGTTCAGGTGCAGGCTGCTTCAGGAAAGTGACGCGGAATATTGGCTCTGTTGCGGGTAGCCTGTGTGGGGCAAGTCTTCCAGATTGAAGAACCTTCACTTCTCGATCTTAAGACATCGCTCCCCAAGGGAACCTCCGGCAACAGAGCCATTCCTCCCGCTCACAGAGAGCCTTTCGGCGTGATCTTCAGAAAGGCGAAAACAAAAGAACAGGCGGCCTTGGCAGACGCTTCCATAACTCTAGGGTGGCCAGTCGAGCGACCAGCAGCCCATAAAGACCAACTCTACGAAGATCGGGGCAACAAGACCGTGAACCGTGCCGTGCCGTCGGAAGTGACCTCCAACGTGATGTCTCCGGAGTGGGCGCGCACGATCTCGCGGGAGACACTCAGGCCAAGACCGGAGCCTTCGACGCGATGTTCGCGGGCGGAGGCGGCGCGATAGAAACGCTCGAAGATCTTAGCGCGTTCTTCCAGCGGAATACCGGGCGAAGAGTTTGCGATTACAACTGCGATCTGATCACCCCGCAACGCCGCGTAGACACTGACCCAGCCGTGCTCGATGTTGTGCTTGATGCTGTTGCTGATGAGGTTGTGCAGCACCTGGCTCAGCAGGGCGCCATCGGCTGGAACCACTAACCCAGGCTGGATGCCGGAGGTAATCTGCAACCCGGGAGCCAACATCTGGGCGTCGTCTGCGAGTCCAGAGAGTGCGCTGGAGAGATCGAATGGCTCACGGTGGAGACTGAGCCGCCCGGCGTCGGCTTGCGATAGCAGCAGCAGCTTGCGGGAGATGGTCGAGAGGCGGCGGACTTCGTCGAGAATCTCGGCCAGTCGCGCCTGCATCGGTGAGCTATCTTCGGCATACTGCAGCGACCTTTCCAGCTGTCCCTGAAGCACGGCCAGCGGGGTCTTCAACTCATGGGCGGCGTCGGCTGAAAAACGGTGCGCCTGGTGGAAGCTGCGCTCCAGGCGCTCCAGCATGGCGTTGAACACTTCAATCAACTCGATGAATTCCAGGTCTTCTCCTTGAGGCGAGATGCGTCGATCGAGTCCCTGAGCCGTGACGTTGCGGGCGGCAATGGTGAGCTTGGCCACCGGCCGCAATGCGCTGCCGGAGAAGAACCACGCGCCGAATCCAATCAGCACGAGTGCGAGTGGGGTGGCAACCCACAGGGCACTGCGAACGCTGCGCAACTCCGGCGCAATGGCTATTTCATCCGCGGCAACCGCCACCCTCGCGTCGGTTGTTGAAGCCAGTCCGATCCGGTAAGGACCGCCGCCCATTACCAACCGCAGACTCGTGGAGGCCGGCGGGGGCGCCGACGCGTTGGGTGGCCGCGGTTCTCCCGACGGACCTGACGGAGGGCTGCGACGTGGACGCACGGTTGGCGCCGGCCAGGGAAGTACCGCCGCCGTGATTTCTCGGGGCCAATCAGCGGAACGATAGATCGTGTTGCCCTCGCCATCGGTGACGAGCAGGAGCAACTGGCGCGGGTCATGCACGCCGATCTCAGCGGCCATGTTTACCGAGGCACGCTGCCATCCGGCGGCATCGCGCGTGCGGCCCGATTCGCGCTCGGCGTGGCTGCGCACGCTGGCGTCCAACTGCGCCAGCTTGATGCGGCGGACCTGCCAGAGTGCGCCGAAGCCGAAGGCGGTGAGCGCCAGCCCGCTGAGCAGCGCGGAGAGCAGGGCAATGCGCAGCCGGAAGTTACGGATCATGATAGTTTCCGGAAGCGGTAGCCCACGCCGCGCACGCTCTCAATGGGCGACTCGCCATCGACGGTGAATCCGACCGAGGCAATCTTCCTGCGGATGCGCTGGATGCAGACATCGACCACGTTCGTGCTGGGATCGAAATCGTACCCCCAGACGTGCTCCAGGATTTGAGTGCGCGTGAAGACGCGGCCGGGCGAGCGCATCAGGTATTCGATCAGGTTGAACTCGCGGCCCGTGAGGTCTACAGACTTCGCCTGGCAGGTGACTTCGCGCGTGATGCGGTCGAGCCGGAACTCACCGACCGCCAGCAGATTCTGCCGCTCACCGGAAGCGCGGCGCACCACCGCATGGATGCGGGCGATCAACTCCTCAACAAAGAAGGGCTTGCCGAGATAATCGTCGGCGCCGAGCGACAATCCCTCGACGCGGTCATCCAGTTCGTTGCGCGCGGTGAGCAGGATAACGGGCGTCGTGCTGCCGGCCTTGCGCAGAGACTTCAGGATCGAGAGGCCATCACGGCCCGGCAGCATGATGTCGAGCAGGATGACGTCGTACTCGCAGCTGATGGAGCGCTCGTAACCGGAGGTGCCGTCGGCGCAGTGTTCAACCAGAAAGCCCTGCTCCTTCAGGCCAGCGCACACGAAGCCGGCGATCTTGCGTTCATCTTCGACCAGCAGCACTTTCATCTTGCGAAAGAGTCTAGCCCCTTCCGGCGAACGGCAACAGAGGATTACAGAAATGTAATGAAGATCGTCGCCATTCTGTAACCGGAAGTTCCTTATCTTAAGAGTGGCGCCTCAGCACAATCAGGCCCCGGCGGTAACAATGAGACTGGTGAAGGTTTTGGGATTAACCGGGTTGGCGCTGCTGGCCTTCCTACTGTCGTCATGTGGCGGAGGCAGCACGGGTTCGTCGGCGAACAACCTGCCGAACGCGCCGGTGGCGGCATTCACGTTCTCACCAGCTTCGCCAGCCGTGAACCAGACGGTGCAGTTCACGGATGCCTCCACCGGCGGGGCGACTGGCTGGTCGTGGGGCTTCGGCGACAACGCGACGAGTTACCAGCAGAACCCGACCCACACCTACACGGCGAGTGGGACCTTCACGGTGAGCCTAACGGCAACCAACAGCGGCGGCTCGCGCACCGCCACGCAGAGCGTGACGGTTTCACCGGCGCAGGTGCAAGGCACGTTTCAAGGCACGGTTGTGCTGGGAGCGCCCACGGCGAACACGATCAGGCTCAGCATCTTCTCGGCAACCCAGAGCGGTACCGTGTCAATACAGTACGGCACCGCGCCTGGCGCCTACAGCGCGCAGACGTCCGCCTCGGCGCTGGTGGCCGGCACGCCGCTGGTGCTGACCCTGAATAGCCTTGCGGCAAACACGCCGTACTATTACCGGCTTTCCTACCAGGGAGCCAATAATCTCACGGCCCTCACCGGCGAATACCGCTTCCACACGGCGCGGCCATCGGGAAGTACGTTCACGTTCACGATTCAGGCGGACTTGCACCTGGATGAGAACTCCAGCCTCGCGCAGTATCAGAAGACGCTGGCCAACGTGGCGGCCGACGCGCCGGACTTTCATATCGATCTTGGCGACACCTTCATGTGCGAGAAGACCTCGACGCCGCTGGTGGCAAACACGCAGCCGTGCGCGGACGTGCCGACGGTCGACGCGCGCTACCAGTATGAGCGCGGCAACTTCGGCCTGATCTCGCCGTCCGTGCCGCTCTTCCTGGTCAACGGTAATCACGAAGGCGAGGCCGGATGGCTGGCCAACGGCACGGCCAACAACCTCGCCGTGTGGACGACCGATGCGCGTCATGCGTGGTACCTCAATCCTCCGCCCGACAGCTTCTACAGCGGCGACTCCGTTACGGAGGCTTTCGTGGGCCAGCGCGCCTCCTGGTATTCGTGGCAGTGGGGCGACGCACTGTTCGTTGTGCTTGATCCTTACTGGAACACCACCGTCAAGAATCTGGACGGCTGGACCCTGTCACTAGGCCAGCGCCAATACCAGTGGCTGCAGAGCACGCTCTCGACGAGCACGGCGCGTTACAAGTTCATCTTGATTCACAGTCTGGTGGGTGGACTCGACGGCCAGTACCGCGGCGGAATCGAGGCGGCACCATATTTTGAGTGGGGCGGCAAGAACCTCGACGGCACGGACGGATTTGCGGCACATCGGTCCGGTTGGGCCATGCCGATCCACCAACTGCTGTTGCAGAACAAGGTAACTGCGGTCTTCCACGGGCACGACCACCTGTACGCCAAACAAATGCTGGACGGCCTCATCTACCAGGAAGTTCCCCAGCCGAGCGCACTGAACAACTCCAGCGGAGCCAGCCTGGCATCCCAGTACCACTATGCAGCGGGCACCATCCTCAGCAGTTCGGGGCACATGCGGGTCACCGTATCGCCGGCAAATGTGCAGATGCAGTACGTCCGCGCGTGGCTACCGGCCGACGAGACGGCAACGCGCAAGAACGGCGAGATCGCCGACGCGTGGACGGCGGTCAGTTCCGTAGCGCTGCCCGGCGCCTCGTTCACCTACTCGACCGTCGCTCCCGTGGCGGGCCAGAGCGTGCAGTTTGCCGACAGCAGCAGCAACTCACCGACCTCCTGGTCGTGGGACTTTGGAGATGGATCGACCGGCAACTCGCAGAACCCGGCGCACGCCTTCGCCACGGCGGGCACCTTTACCGTGCAACTCACGGCGACTAACGCCGCCGGGTCCAGCAGCAGCAGTCGCAGCCTTGCCGTGGCCGCCGGAACCTCGGGCTTCGGCGGAAATGTCGTCCTGGGGTCGCCTACCGCCAACTCGATCAAAGCGAACATTTACTCGCCTTATCAGGGCGGCACGGTCTTCATCGCCTACGGCGGTTCGTCCGGCACTTATGACAGGCAGACATCGCCCGTAAGCCTGACGGCGGCGACGCCGCTCGAGCTCTCACTCGATAGCCTGACCGGCAACAACCAATACTTCTATCGCCTTTACTACCGGACGGGCAGCGGAAGCACTTACGCGGCGGGTCCTGAGTACAGCTTCCGCACGGCCCGTACTGCCGGGAACACTTTTGTCTTCGCAGTGCAGGGAGATTCGCATCCCGAACGTGCCAACACGCAGTTTGACTCCACTCTCTACACCAGAACGCTTACCGCTGTGGCGGCTGACCGGCCCGACTTCTACCTGACCATTGGTGATGACTTCAGTGTAGATACGCTCGACCCAACCACGATCAACGCCGCACAGGTCACGGCGCGCTACACCTTGCAGCGTCCTTATCTCGGGATCGTCGGCGCGTCGGCGCCGGTGTTTCTCACCAACGGCAACCACGAGCAGGCGGCACGCTACCTGCTCGACGGCACCGCCAACAATGTTGCGGTGTGGGCGCAGAATGCGCGCAACTCGCTCTATTCGCAGCCCGCGCCCGGCTCCTTCTATACGGGCAATACCGAGAGCGTGCCCAACATCGGCCTGTTGCGCAACTACTTTGCCTGGACCTGGGGCGACGCGCTGTTCGTCGTCATTGATCCCTATTGGGAGTCGCCGGTCTGTGTTGATGAGCCCTTCGGTGGCGGGACGAAGCGGTCCAATCTGTGGGATGTGACCCACGGCGACGCGCAGTTCCAGTGGCTGAAAACAACGCTTGAGAACAGCACAGCAAAATACAAGCTCGTCTTCGCCCATCACGTGCTGGGAACACAGCGCGGCGGCATTGAAGTGGCTGGTCAATACGAATGGGGCGGGCAGAACGGCAATGGCACCTGGGGATTCGCCGCCAATCGGCCCACTTGGAGCTTGCCGATTCAACAGTTGATGGCGGCCAACAAGGTGACCATCTTCTTTCAGGGGCACGACCATATCTGGGTGCGCCAGCAGCAGGATGGCGTTACCTACCAGACCCTCTCCGAGCCGGCCGATCCGAATTATTCGCTTTTCAACTCCGACGCATACCTGACGGGAGACAAGTTCCCGAACACCGGCTACACGCGCGTCACGGTAGCGCCAACGGGAGTGAAGGTGGAATATGTGCGCACCTATCTGCCCGCCGACGAGTCGCCGACCCAGGTCAGCGGCTCGGTGGCGTTCAGCTACACGGTTCCTTAGTAACCGAAGCTCATGAGCGAATTACAGAAATGTAATGGCCTGGCGGGACGCACCGTAATGGTCACGATGCATATTGAGAGCGCCGGATGACTGCGCCGGCGGAAGTGAATGGCGCGGAGTCACCCCAGAGAGGCCTTATGCCCAATCGCAAACTTCTCATCCCCTTTCTACTCCTCTTATTGCTGCTGGCGGCCTGCGGCGGCGGCAGTACCACGAACTCGGCCCCCGCTGCGCAAGCGGCGACGGTCGTAAAGACCTCGTTTTCAATATCGGCCAGCCCGACCGCGAGCCGGATCGTGCAGTTCACCGACACCACGACCGGCAGCCCATCCTCGTGGCTCTGGACCTTCGGAGACGGTCGGACGAGCACTCTACAGAATCCAAGCCACATCTATCCGCGGTCCGGAACCTATACCGTGACGCTCACGGCTACTGGAACCAACGGCGCCGACACCACGAGCGGGCTATTGACCGTCAGCGCAGAATCCACTGGTTCCGGCTACAACATGACCCTTACTCTGTCCGATCAGGCGCAGGCCACCACGCTCGCCTTCGACGGACTCGCCATGATCACCGGCAACCTGTACGCGCAGTCGTTCTTTCCGCCGGGCAAGGTGGCCGACTACACGGGCTTCCAGTACCTGCGCGATACCGACCCGGACAACATGGGCCACAACACCGATTTCCTGACGCGGGTCGCTTACAACGTCATTTACATTCTCACCGACGCCCAGATGACCCAGTTGGCCAACCTTGCCGTTGCGCAGCAGAGCCAGGTGGATCAATACGGTTACCAGCGCTTCATCCTGATGCAAGCTTTTCGCCGCACGATGGCGGGCGACATTCCCACGGGATCGGCCGGTCTGAACCTCAATGCGGTGAAGAAAGCCTCGCGCAACCTCTACGCTATCGACGGTCAGATCAGTTTCGACCGCGCGCTGCTCTACGCGGGAATTCTCAACACCATGACCCCGGCGCAGCTGGCTTATCTGGATGCGATGAAGGGGAAAGGCTATAACGAATGGCCGGCCATCACCGACGGCCAGGTCGCGGCCAAGATGAGCAGCCTGCCGCACGGCTCGGCCACCCTCGTGATGACCTACGCGAGCGACATCTTCAGCTGGTATGCCGGTTCCGTGTACTCAGATGTGTATTTCTGCCCGGAACGCCACGGAACCTACTACGGAGGCTTTTATATAAAGGATGCTCCGGCGGTGGGCCAGCCTTCCTACACCATCAGCGAAGCACTGACCAATACCGCCGGCAGCGCCCTGATTGACCCGACGCAGGGCTACGTCACGCAGGCGCAAGCCACCCTGATGTCCAGCCTGGTGGATTTGCAGCGGAGCAATCTCTATGCCGGCGACAACAACATCGTCGCCGTCCGCTCGCAGGTTGCCACGCTGCTGCGCAGCCTGAAGACATCTTCTGCCGCCAGCGCAAGCGTCAACTCGCAGGTGCTCACGCTATCCTCCACCTACGGCGATCTGGACGGCGAAGACAACTACTATTACGCCACCATCTTCGCCCGGATTTCCGCCGCCATGACCGCGGCTCAGTTGACGAAACTCGCCGAGCTTCGACATTCGATCCTGTCGGGGACCTACAGCGGCGGCACTCCGTTTGACTTCACCGTCGCCACGAAGCCGTACCTGTATGCTGAGGCAATCACCGACCTCTCGATACTTGCGTCCTACATCGCAAACACCGACTATTTGTTCTTTGAGCCGACCAGCTAAGAGGAGCCGAATTCCATGCGAACGATTTTGAAGATCTGGATTGGCGCAACGCTGCTGGCCGCGACGGCAGTGGCGCAACAGAGCGCTCCGCAGAACCGCGAGGGCGCCAGACGCGAGCCTCCGCCGCAGGCATACGCCGACTGCAAGGGCAAGCAGGCGGGCGACACGGTGCAGCACCAAACGCCGGAAGGCAATTTGCCCGCCGTCTGCGAGCAGTCGCCGCAAGGGTTGGTGGCAAGGCCAAAACGGTCGTCAGATGTGCCTCGGCCCGAGCGGACAAACCCCTCACCGCGGCCGAGCGCTGCCGGCGGGGGTCACTATTCGATCGAGCAGGCCACCTCGGACCGGGCGCAACTGCATACGATCGCATTTAGTGGCCTCGCCTTCCTCACCGGCGATTTCGCGCACGACACGTTTCTTCCTCCCGGCAAGGTCTCCGACTACTTCGGATTCCAATACATGCGCGATATTGATGCCAACGGCGGCGGGCATAACACGTCGTTTCTGACGAAGATCGCGTTGAACGTTATTGCCATTCTGGACGCTAACCAGCGCGCCCAACTCGAATTCCTGGCGCGTGTGCAGCAAACTGACATTCGTCAGTTTGCCGTAAAGCGTTTTCCGCTGATGGCGGCGTTTCGCCGGAATCTAGCGGGCAATCTGCCGGCGGCCTCCCAGGGACTGTCGCGCGAGGCCGTCGTGCGCTCCTCCGCCGAACTCTATGAACTCGACGGGCGATTGGCATACCAGCGTGCGCAGATGATGGCGAAAGTAATACGCAGCCTGAGCCCCGCGCAACGTGCCGCGCTGGCCACGATGCAGTTCGGAGATTCGCGCACCTGGCCGGAGGTGCAGGAGCGCGGCCGCAGCGGCCTGCCGCACGAGGTGGATGTAGCGGTCATGACCTACGCCAGCGAGCTGTTTTCGTGGATGTCCGGTTCGCTCGACGCCGACACCTACTTCTGCCCCGAACGCCACGGCATGTACTTCGGCGGCTTCGGTCTCAAGACCGCCCCGGCCATGGGGAAGCAGAACTACTCAATCAGCACCGCGCTGACCGGCAACTCGGGCGAGATATTCCTCGCACTGCTGACCGAGGCCCAGCGGCAGCGATTACTCGATGTGCTCGAACTCCAGCGCCCCGCCGTGCGTGAAATCGTCACGACCCGCCGCGCCATCGCCGGCGAGCTACGCCGCCTGCTAGCGGGGCAGAGCGCAGACGAGAGCAAGGTCATCGCATGGTCGCGGTACTATGGCGAACTCGACGGCGAACTTTCCTACCTTTACGCCAACGCATTTGCCGCAATCGGCAAGACCCTATCGCCGGAGCAGCGGTCGAAGATGGCGAGCATGAGGGTGGAGAGCGCGTCCGACCCCAAGGGGCCGTTCCTATATTCGACGGCGACGCCAATGCCTGTGCTACCCAATACAGACCGGTTGTTCAACAGCGTGCGATAAAAACCAAATTCCGCACCCGCTCATTTGCCTTGCAGTACCTGCCAGATTATCAGCGAACGGCCAGCTACTCTCCGTGTGGTATGAACCCACTCGCCGGGTAGAAGTGCCGCCCGCCTCGCGGGCCGGCTTGATCGCAGCGGGGTAAACTGTATGCGCCGACGGGCGGGTGCGGGCTGAGAGCGTAAGAATCAACGTCAAAGCCAAAGGCAATGGAAAAGGCAAAAACCCCACTCAAGCCGAAATCGGGCTTGAGTGGGGCACCTTTCAGCGCTGTGTTTTTCACTCTTCCGCGACGGCCCGGATGGTCGTCCCGTCTAGACCTTGGGGAAGAAGGTTTCGACGTAGTCCTTGGGCTTGGCACCCATATTGGCCGGGACGATGAAGAAGGCCGGTTCGGTGCTGCCGGGCAGGCGGATGGCGCCCTTCTCGGCGAGCTTCTTCAACTCG
>CAINCZ010000025.1 GCA_903847195.1 uncultured Acidobacteriota bacterium
CGAATGGATGATGGTCTCGGGTGCGTCTTCGGGAACGGGAGGGCCGAGGTCGGCGACGTGTTTGCCCTGGGCGTCTACTTCTTCGATCTTCATGATTCACCTCAGTCGGGAGTTGTCGAATCGAACGACGGTCCCACTCTCCCGTGCGGCGGGCATCTGCGCTGTTGCCTCCGGGTTTCGCCCGCGCTCACCCGGCGCACTGATTGGTTTAGTTCTCGCCGTTGCGAGAGCGGTGATTGGCCGCGTCCATGTTTCACCTCTTGGCGGCCGTCGGGGTTTCGCTCCCCAGAGCCTGCGCGCTTGCGAACGCGCCGCTCGCGGCCGGGTACTATTCGCCGTGTGTGTAGTGCCTCACCGTGAAGTTCGTATCCTCGTCGTTGTCAAACGGGTTGCGCTCCATCCACCGCAGATAATCCATCGGCACCTCCGCCCACAGCTTCCCCTTGTGCTTGCCGAAGTTGACCATGCGGAGCAACACCGGCTGTGCCTGCTGGGAGATGAACTCCGCTATGGGCTGCCGCTCGAAGTCCGCCTTGGCTGGGCCGTTGAGCAGGTAGCGCAGGAGCGCGGCCGTCACAATGGCGTCGCCTTCCGCCCGGTGGGGAGGCGTGTCCCGAGGAACGTCCAGCTTGAGGAAGTAGCGCAGGAACTGATTCGAGTGTTGCTCTGCCTCGGGCAAGTACCGCAAGGCCATGCGCTTGGTGTCGAGCCACGGGCCCACGACCATGGGGAGAAACGCACTGTCGAAGGGGGCGTTGTGGGCGACGGGAAGGCCCCACGCGAAACGAAAGTTGTCCGCTGTCACCTGCTCCAGTGTCAGTGCGCCAGCCACGTCGGCGTCGATCAGGTGGTTGACGGCGCTTGCCCCGGGCGAAATTGGGATGCCGGGATTGACGAGACACGAGCCAGAAAACAGGGCGGCCGTCTCTGTAGTCGCGCACCATCCGATTTCGCACACCTTATCAACCTTCGGGTCAAGCCCCGTGGTCTCCGTGTCGAGTACGAGAAAATCGGTCACCGGCGCACGTCCTGCAAGCGTCCCGCCGCTGCAACCTGAGCCGCGACGTGCAACTCGCGCACACAATAAATCAGGCCCACGTCGGCGCCGAGACACAGCGCCAGGTGGTGGACGTCGTAGCCCATACATGGTAGCGGCTCAATCTCCAGCACCGCCAGGCGCTCGTGAGCCGTCTCGACATCGGCCGCAGCGCGCACGGCCGCCCGAGTGAGCTGGCGGAAAGTCGCGCGGTTGACTGGGCCACGTCCTAGCCGCTCCTCGGTTGCTGCCTGGCGCTCGATGGCCTCGCAGCGGAGGGCTGATAGGATGACCTGGCGCTCGACTGGATTGGACAGAAGCTCGTCGCCTGCCATCTCGGTTTGGAGCGCAGCCGCCAACGCGCGAATCTCAGCGGGGTCCAGCGCGTCGGGTGCGGCGTCGGCGGCCAGGACGGGCGATGCGGCCAGCAGACACGCAGCCAGGCCAAGCGCGGCCAGCATCCGGCGCACTACCGCATCGGGCGAG
>CAINCZ010000026.1 GCA_903847195.1 uncultured Acidobacteriota bacterium
TAACCCCCCGGCGCAAGCGTGATTCGGTGCCACAAAAGCAATTTCCTAGCAGTTCAGTTCAGTTCAGTTCAGTTGATGTGCACACGTCTGCACACGCGCTTGACATCTGCGCGATTGTGTCACATGTTGGTGACACCATGAAAGCCGCCACCATCCGCCAAGTTCACCACGATCTCGGCAGCGTTCTCGACTGGGTCGAGGCCGGGGAATCGGTTGCCATCACGCGGCGCGGCCAGACCGTCGCCGTGCTCGGGCCGCCCGCCGCGCCCGTGGCCCCGGCCGGTCCCTGGCCGGATTTCGTGGCGCGGCAGCGGCGGATCTTCGGTACGCGCACCCTGGCCGGCAACTCCGTGGTGGATGACCGCGAAAGCTCTGGCCGATGACCGACTACGCTGACTCCAGTTTTTTGGTGGCGCTCTACCTGCCGGAAGCGCACGCCGCCGCCGCGCAACGCAGTTTGCAGCGGCTACCGCAGCCGTTGGGCGTGACGCCCCTGCACGAATTGGAAGTGCGCAATGCGATGCGGCTCCGGCGGTTTCGCCGGGAGATCAGTGAGGCGGAGTACGAGGCGGCCCTGGCGGATTGGGCGGCGGATCACGCGGCGGGAATTCTGGCCACGGTGCCGGTGCCGTGGCCGGCCACGTGGCGCGAGGCAGAACGACTGAGCGCCACGCAGACCCCGGCGCTGGGATGCCGGAGTTTGGACCTGCTGCATGTGGCCTGCGCGTTGGCCGTCGGCGCGAAAACCTTCCTGACATTTGACGACCGCCAGCGGCAACTGGCGCAACAGGCTGGGTTGAAGGTGAAGCCCTGATCCTGTCAGAGCATCGTCAATTGCAGTTTTGCCTGCAGTTTCTCCGCGGCCTGCGCCATGCCCGCCTGGCGGCGCTGGATGTAAAGCAGGGTCTGCTCGACGGTCGCGTGGCCCAGATAATCCCGGATGATCGGCAGCGGTACGCCAGCTTCATCGAGTAGCGTGGCCGCGGACCGTCGAAACGTGTGGGCGGAGACGTGCGTGCCGACGATTGCTTTCAACGCGTGATTGAATCGCTTGTTCAGGTACGCGCGGGCGTTCATTTGGCCTTGGCATCCGGGAACACGAATACGCTTTCGTGCGACTCCAGTTGTTCCTTGAGCACAGTCGCCAGGTCCGGCAACAGCTTCAAAACGGCATCGAGCTTGACGAACTTGCCGGTCTTGGACTGGTACAGCGTCACGTCGCCGGTCTTGAAGTCGATGTGCGAGCGGACGAACCGGACCAGATCCGACGACCGCGCGCCGGTGAACATCATCACGATCAGGCCGCGGACGGCCCAGGTGCGTTCAGCGGTCAGGATCTTGTGCCGGTCTTCCTCGGAGAGCACGGGCCATTCTTTGCGGGGCGCCTTCTTGCAGCGCAGCTCCTTGTCGAGCCATGGATTCTTGTCGCAGTAATCCTTCGCGACGGCACGCTGCCACAGTCCCGACAGGTGATGCCGGGTCTGGTTGTACGTGGCGATGGTATATTTCTCCGTCATCCACTCCTTGAAGTCCTGCA
>CAINCZ010000027.1 GCA_903847195.1 uncultured Acidobacteriota bacterium
CGAGCGATGCCTCCCGCCGCGCGTTCAGCACCACCGGATACCCCGCCTTGGCAAAATCCAACGCCACCCCAGGCCCCATCAGCCCGCTCCCCACCACCGCGATTCGCTTGATCTGCTCCAGTTTCATCGTTACTCCTTGTCAAAGTTCGGGTTCAGCAAAATGTCCCTTGCTCCTCTGCGCCGCTGCGCAGCCTTCCTCCGCTGCTAGCTCTTCGCCGGTGCCAGGTTCTCCTTGGCATTCACCATCAGCATGAAGCCCGCTGACAACACCAGCATGACCGCCACGAACAGCACGCTGGCCACCCAGCTTTTCGTCATGTCACGCAGCAGGCCGAAGATCAGCGGACTCAACGCCGCCGAAATCATGCCGATCATGTTGATGAAAGCAATTCCCACCGGCCTTGCCGTGGGAGAGAGCAGCTTCGGCGGCACCGTCCAGAAGGTCGTCATAGCCGTAAACGCTCCGCCCGCCGTGAAGACCACTCCCAGCAGCCGCAGGTACGGAATCGGCGCCCATGCGATCAACGCCCATCCAAAAGCCGCCAGCAGCGCCACCGCCACATAGTGCCACGTGCGCTCCATCTTGCGATCCGAATGCCGGCTCCAGAAGATCATGCACACCAGTCCAATTGCCGAGGGAATCGCGATCCACAAACCCACCATCGAAAGGCTGCTGCCCTTCAGTACCTCGCGCACGATCTGCGGCGCCCACGTCGCATTGCCGTTCAGCCCTTCCACCAGGCAGAAATACGTAGCCGCCAACAGCAGAATCTTGGCGCTGAAGAGCTCCTTCCACGCCCAGATCGACTTGCCATCCGCCGCCGGCTGCGAGGCCGCCTGCTCGCGGTCCAGCCGCCGCTTGAGCGCAGCCTTTTCTTCCGCAGTCAGCCACTTTGCGCTTTCCGGCCCGTCGCTCAGGTAGGCATAGGTAATGATACCCAGAATCACCGCCGGCACACCCTCAATCAAGAATAGCCAGCGCCATCCCGACAAACCCATGAACCCCTGCATGTGCTGCATGATCACGCCCGAGGCCGTCGCTCCGATGATATTCGTCACCGGCTGCGCGATCATCACCAGCGCGGTCGCGCGCGCCCGGAACGTCGGCGGGAACCAGTACGTCAGGTACAGGAATAGTCCGGGCAGAAAGCCCGCTTCGAAAATGCCCACCAGCAGCCGGATGCTGTACAGGCTCTTCGGGCCCATGGCAAACATCGTCGCCGCCGACGCCAGCCCCCACGTGATCAGAATCCGGGCCATCCACACCCGCGCCCCGAACCGCCGCAAGCAGATGTTGCTGGGAATCTCGCACAGTGCATAGCCGACGTAGAAGATCGTGTTCGAAAAGCCGAACATTACTGCCGACAGCTTCAGTTCGCGGTTCATCTGCAGCGCAGCGAATCCGATGTTGATGCGGTCGAGGTAGGAGAAGATAAACAGGACGAAGAGGAAAGAAACCAGGCGGCGGATACACTTCCGCATTACCTGTTCTTCTAAAGCCTCATCACTGATCCCGCTTACCGGGGGGCCGACTGCCATGACGCCTCCAAGGACTGGGGAGCCGTCTAAACACACGCGCAAGCGGCTCCTGCGCAGACCGATTGATTCGTTTTAGTTCCAAAAAAGTATGTTGACCACATCCAAGACTGTCAAGGACAAACCTCCCCGCCACGCACACCAGCGTCACCGCGAATTCAGTCCTGAAATGGAGCACCTTGTTCGGCCTTTGCTGAACGCGGCTCATCCGCCCAGCAGGCCTCCGCCTCGCGCGCAAATCAAAAGGGCCGCCCATCCGGACGGCCCTTACCAACGCACTCGATAAACTACTGCTCCGGCTGCGCCGCCGCCTGCTCCGGCCGCGTGCCGCCAAACCCCAGGTAGCTCTCAATCACCCGCGGATTATGTGCCAGATCCTGGCTCGGCCCCTCCAGTACCACTTCGCCGTTTTCCAGAACATAGCCGTAATCGGAAATCTGCAACGCCGCGCGTGCGTTCTGCTCCACCAGCAGCACGCTTACGCCCGACGAACGCAGTTCGCTGATGCTCGTCAGGATCTCGCGCACGATCAGCGGCGCCAGACCGAGGCTGGGCTCATCCAGCATCAGCACTGTCGGCTTGCTCATCAGCGCCCGTCCAATCGAAAGCATCTGGCGCTCTCCGCCCGAGAGCGTGCCTGCCAGCTGGTTACGCCGCTCGGCCAGCCGCGGAAAATGCGCGTAAACCTGCTCAAACGTCTGCTTGATCGTCTTGTCACCGCGGCGGTAGCGGGCAAAGGCTCCCAGTTGCAGGTTGTCGGCCACCGACATCTGCGCAAACAACTCGCGGGTCTCGGGCACCAGGTAAAGCCCCTGCGCCACGCGCTGCTCCACCGTCAGCTTGGCTACGTCTTTCCCCTTGAACTCGATGGTCCCGCGCGAGCGCAGCATACCCATCAGCGCGTTCAGCATGGTGCTCTTGCCCGCGCCGTTGGGGCCGATCACCGTCACGATGGTGCCACGGTCCAGCGTGATCGAGGCGTGAAAGACCGCCTCCACCTTGCCGTAGCGCACGTTCAGGTCGCGTACCGTGAGCAGACGTTCACCCATCACACGCCTCCCAGGTAAGCTTCCAGCACTTCCGGATTTGTCCGGATTTCCTGCGGCAGACCCTCGGCGAGCTTCTTGCCGAAGTCCATCACCACCACGCGATCCACCAAGTTCATCAGAAAGTCCATGTCGTGCTCCACAACGAGCACCGTCAAGCCTTCGCCGCGCAACTGCAGCAACAGACGCGCCAATTCCTGCTTTTCGAGATAACGCAGACCGGCTGCCGGCTCGTCCAGCAGCAACAGCAGCGGATCGGCCGTCAGCGCGCGCGCAATCTCCACGACTCTCTGCTTGCCGAGCGGCAGGCTGCCCGCCGTCAGGAACATGCTGTCTTCCAGACCCACGCGCCGCAACTGCCGCGCCGCCTCGGCCCTCACCTGAGCATCATGCGACCGGTTCAGCCGCAGACCAGCCCGGACAAAGCCATCCTTGGTTCGCAGGTATGCGCCCAGCATCACGTTCTCGATCACCGACATGCCGGCGATCAGCTTCACGTGCTGGAAGGTACGGTTCAGCCCGCGCCGCGCAATCTGGTAGGGACGCAGGCCGCTGATCTTCTCCGCCCCCAGGTAAATCTCGCCCGCCGTGCGCGGCAAATCGCCGCTGATCAGGTTGAACATCGTCGTCTTGCCCGCGCCGTTCGGCCCGATCAACCCGACGATCTCGCCCGCGTAAACTTCGCAGCTCACGTCGCGCACCGCGACCAGTCCGCCAAACTCCTTGCGCGCGTTCTCCACCTTCAGCAACAGTTCGCCCGGCTTCGGCTGATTCCGGTGCACCAGGTTGGACTCGCTGGCTACCTCGGGATTCCGCTTCGGCGGCAGCATCCGTTCAACGAACGACCACAAACCCGCCGGCAGCCGCTGCAACACGATCAGCATCACTATGCCGAACACGATGATCTCGTAGTTGCCCGCCTGCCCGATGATCTTCGGCAGCAGGCCCTGCAACAGCGTTTTCAGCAGCGTGACGACGGTTGCGCCCATCACTGCGCCCCACATGGTCGCCGCACCGCCGATGGTAATCATGAACAGGAATTCGATGCCTTGCGGCAGGCTGAACGGCGACGGATTTACAAACCGCTGCATGTGCGCATACAGCCATCCCGACACGCACGCCAGCATGGCGCCGTATACGAACACGATCGTCTTCAAGCGCAGACCGCTCGCGCCGAATGACTGGGCCATCGGCAGTCCGCCGCGCAGCGCGCGTATTGCCCGTCCCTCGCGCGAGTCCAGCAGATTCAGCGTCACCCAGATCGCCGCCAGGCATACGATCCAAATCACATAGAAGAACTCCCGCTCGCTGCGCACCTCCAGGCCGAAAGCCGTCAGCGGCTTGATGTCGGTCAACCCGGTGTAGCCGCCCAGCGAAGGAATCGTGCCGAACAGGAAGTACAGTGTGATCGCCCAGGCAATGGTCGCCAGCGGCAGGTAGTGGCCTGCCATGCGCAACGTCACCGCGCTCAGCAGCAGCGCCACCAGCACCGTGATCGCCAGCGCAATAATCAGCGTCAGCAACGGAGATATACTGCTGCGCGACGTGAGCACCGCCGTCGTATAGGCACCCAATCCCATGAACGCCGCCTGCCCGAATGACATCAGGCCCGTCACGCCGGTCACCACCACCAGCCCCACAGCCACCAAGCTGTATAAGCCGATGTAGTTGCCCATCGTCACGTAGAACGACGGCAGCAGCGGCACCATCGCCAGCAGCACCACAAACACGATCAAACCGATGCGGCGGATCATTCGCCCTCCTCGTAGTGGAAGCTCGCCATCGAACGCCACAAGAGAATGGGGATGATCAGCGTAAACACAATCACATCCTTGTACGCGCTCACCCAGTACGACGAGTACGCCTCCGTGCCCGCCACGATCAGCGATCCGGCGGCGGCCAGCGGATAACTGGCGAACCCGCCCACGATCGCGCCCAGACCGCCCTTGAGTCCGATCAGGAAGCCAGAGTCGTAGTAAACCGTTGTAATCGGCCCGATCAGGATGCCCGACAGCGCGCCCAGGCCCACCGCCACGCTCATCGCCAGCGAGCCGACCAGTTCGGGGCTGATGCCCACCAGCCGCGCACCGCGCCGGTTAAACGCCACCGCTCGCAGCGCCTTGCCGTAAATCGTGTTGCCGAAAAACCACTTCAGCGCCACGATCAGCAGGATCGTAATCGCATAAACACATAAACTCTGCCCGGAGACAGTGAGGAAGCCGATATCCAGTTGGCGCTCAGTGAACGGCGGGGTACGCACGCCCTCGGGACCGAAGAACAGCAGCCCGAATCCTTCCAGCGCGAAGTGCACCGCTACCGCCGACACGAACAGCACCACGTTCGGCGCATTGGCCAGCGGACGATACGCAATCTGGTATACCAGCGGACCCATCGGCGTGATGATCAGCAGCGTCAGCAACACCTGCCAGCCGAGCGCCAGCTTCGCTGGAGCCGCGAAGTGCGCGATCGCGTACACCACCAGCGCCGGCAACAAGGTCCGCGCCAGTGAGCCCGGCAACTCCCCCCATACCCGGTTGGTTACCACGCGCACAATCTCCACCAGTGCCGCAACTACCGCCAGCAGCAGCAGCAGCCCTACCGTTCCCGGCAGCTTGCCCATTTGCAGGCTGGCCAGCGTCAGTGCGCCGTAGGCCACAAACTCGCCCTGCGGAATGAAGAGCACCCGCGTCGTCTGCAGCACCAGAATCAGCGCCACCGCCAGCAGGATGTAGATGGCGCCGTTCGTCAGTGCGTCCTGCGCCAGAATAAGTGCGGTTTGCAAATCCACTGAAGCTTGTCTCCGTCTCCAGCCGCCCGGTTCCCCGTGCGCCCCGGCGATCCTTTTGACCGTAGCGCCGCCCCTCGCGGCCTAACCCATCGCTGGTTCCGCAGACAACACTGTTGCCGGAATCCTGTGGATGGTCACATCAGGACGGAATGGACAGTGGCACCCCGGCTAAATTGGTTGTGTCTGGTCCGCAGCTAACGTGAACTGCTTTTGTTCGTGTATTGCTGTTTATTATACCTAGGCAGGCAAGTCAAGTGGTTTTGCCCTCATCGACCTTGACCGGCGACAGCAGGAACGGCAGTTTTTCCATTGCCAGCCGCGCCCACGCTGTGCCATCGGCTTTCGCTCACCTTGGATCTTCTTGCTCCAAAAAGAATCAGCCGCCCGATGGGCGGCTGATTTTATATGGAATGCGATAGCCTTAAATCCTACTTGGCTCTTCCCACCGGAATCAGGTAGATCGCCGTGCGGTCCGCCGGCAGCGAAAGCAGCTTCGGTATCCCGGCGGGATCGACTCCGCCCACCGATACCGCGCTCAATCCGAACGCCGTGGCCTGCAGCAGCACGTTCTGCGCCGCGTGACCGGCCTCGATGTCCGTAAACCGCCGTCCCTCGACCGCCTGACCGGCGACCTTCGCCGCCCGTTCGTATTCGCCCACAATCAGCAACGATACCGGCGCTCCCTTTACGCTCGGTTGCGGCGAAATCGTCTGCCGAAAGTCGGTGCCGGACGCCTTCACCAGTGTGTGCCCATCCGGCTGATACTCCCACAACCCGTCGGCTGCCACCACGTAGACATGGATCAGGAACCAGCTGTGCGCCGAGGGAGACGTACGCAGCTTGCGCTTCGGCTCCGTGATCCCCTGCGCGGCCCACAGCAGTTGCGAAAGTTCGGCATCCGTCACCGGCGTGGCCGCAAACGCCCGCACCGAGCGCCGTTTCGCCATCGCATCCGTAAGGCTCATTCCGCCCGAGGTCGTCGGCGCTGACAGCGATTTCACGGTTGGAGCGGCCGCCGCAGGGGCCTGCGCCAAGGCCAGTCCGCTGAACGCCAGCAATACCGCCAATATCATCACCAGCAAAAATTGCTTTCTCACTTTCGTCCTCCGCCAACGATTACCGCCGGAACTTCTGCCCCGGCATGATAAGCCCGACCGCCGCCCCGTTCAAGGCCGCAGTTGTTGGAAAAACAAGGGAAGCGGACAGGTCCCCGCACGGACCCGCCCGCATGCTGCTTGTTATGCTTCCACGGCCTTCGACCAGTACCGGTAGATGAGCCCGGCCAGCGCGGCCACTCCGAGGATGGCGACCGCCTCGGCAATCGACGGCCAGTAGCTCGCCGCCGGGATGCCTTCCAGCCACGCCTGCGCCTGGCCTGCCGGCAGGTACCACAGCTTCTCCAGCAGCACGCCCAGCACGGCCAGTCCCGCCGCCGTGCGGTACGCCTGTCCCTTCAGCATCACCAGCGGCACGATCAACCCGACCACCAGATGCAGCCAGAACAGCCCGCTCGCCAGCACCCACGCCGACTCTTCGCCGGTGCGCGGAGCGCCGCCTACCAGCCCGCTCAGCGCCTCGGCCACCACCAGCACCAGGTTCAGCCACAGCATCGCCCGCAGCCCCTGCCGCAGCCGCTGCTGCACCTCGTAGCCTTCCACCTGCAACGCCAGTCCCTGGCCGGCAATCGCCGCGCCCACCAGGAAGCTCACCAGCGTGCGCCCGCCCGTCCACAGCGAACGCGCCGCCTGTCCGCTCAGCATCCACGCCTCCACCGCGATCAGCGCGATGCCCAGCGCCACCGTCAACCAGCCGAGTGCGCTGGAGCCGGGCGCCTTCTGGTACAGCATCACCAGGGTCAGAATGAAGACGATCCCCAGCAGCCAGGCGTCCCAGGTCATCAGCGACCCGAACCGGAACCCGATCGCCAGCCGCCACAGCGCCAGCGGCGAGCCCACGTCCATCGTGATCAGCACCCCCGCCGCGATGAAGCTGGACAGCGCCAGCGTCAGCAGCTTGCCCCGGGTTGCCACCGCCGAACAGCCGCAGCGCGCGCCGGCCACGCTCACCGCCAGCAACCCCACGCCCGCACCTGCGGCCGTGAAGAAGCCCGCAATGTAGCCGCCCCACACCACCTGCTGTCCCAGTCCGGTCACGCCCAACCCGGCGATCAGTTGATAAATCCACACCACCAGCCACAGCGCCGCCAATACCCACACCCAGGTCGGCGCCGACACCTTCTGCTTTCCTACATTCGCTGCAGTCGCCATCTCTCGCCTCCTAGGCCGGCAGGTAATACACCGAGGGGCGTGTGCCCAGCTCGGCCCGCAGTTGGTAGCCGCCCCGCTTCGCGATCAACTTCGATACCTCGCTCTGCGGATCGTCCAGATCGCCGAAGAAACGCGCCTTCGCCGGACACGTCTCCACGCACTTGGGCACCTCTTTGGCCGCTACCCGGTCGGCGCAGAAGTTGCACTTGCCCACCTTGCCCGCCTCGTGGTCGCCCACCTTCGTCTCTTCAAACGGCGTCAGCTTCTGCCCCACGTAGGCCGGCTTCAACGCGCTGTAGTTGAACCCGCGCGCGTTGTACGGGCAGGCCACCATGCAGTAGCGGCAGCCGATGCACTTGTCGGCCGTGACCGTCACGGTGCCGTCGGCCTGCTTGGCCGTCGCCCCCGTCGGACACGCCGTCTCGCACGGCGGCTTCTCGCAGTGCATGCAAAGAATCGGCGTGAAGGTCGGTTTCGCGTTCGGGTACTTGCCGATCTCCGACACCAGCACCCGCCCCCAGAACACTCCCGGCGGCGTCCCGTTCTTCTGCTTGCAGGCCACCGTGCACGCCTGGCAGCCCACGCAACGGTTCAGATCGATTACCATCCCTA
>CAINCZ010000028.1 GCA_903847195.1 uncultured Acidobacteriota bacterium
CCGGAATGCGCACGGCGATGGATCGAAACAAAGGATGCGCCAGCCTCATGCGTTCGCTCCCTATTCAGATGCGTAGCTATAGCGCAATTTGAGCGCACCTGTCCACTGGTTATAGCTATACAGCCCCAGATTGGACAGGTTGTTGAAATATGTGAACTCCGCACGGGCGGTAAGTTCCTTGGTCAAACTGTACTGAAAAACTGCGTTCGCGGAAATCAACCCGTCGGATCGGTTGGTCTGGTAGAGCAGATCTTCGGATCCATAGTTGCTCTGGGCATACCCGGCGCCCAGCGAAATTCCCGTTTGTGCGTTCGGCATAAAGCTGACCTGCACGTTGCCCCCGACCAATGTGCGGCCGAGATCCGGGCGATCGCTGATGTTTGTCTGTTTGGCAAACGTCGTGGTCAGATCCAGGACGGGTTGCCACTTCATGAGGGGAAACACCTGCCGATAGCCCAGCATGGCTGTTCCCAGGTTTGAGTTATACGCGACAAAATCACTCGGGTAACCAAGGCGAATCGCAGAAACGCCCGCGAGCAAGGACTCAGTCTCGGTTAAACGACGCGAATACTCCAGACCACCGCCAGCGGTGTTGGGAACCGGAATGACGCTCAATTGTGCCAGGCTGCCAAAGGCGACCACTTTATATTCATTCGCGCCGTCGTTATACCGCAAGCCCCCGGTGACCACTGCACCGCCCAGGTTATACCCGTCGGCCTGAGAATATTTCTGAGTGCTGGCATTCACGCTCAAGAACGCATGCGTGTCGTAGTCAATCGGGACGCTCACGTTGCCGCCTACGGCACCGACCCCGAAAGGCGAGGGCAAGGGTCTTGAAGATGCTGCAAGCTGCACTGGTCCGATAAAAGGCAGAATAATGGAATCGACGGCGGTGGCCGCGTTCACATTGCTGTTATAGCCAAGACCAAATTCGCCGTAAGCACCCCAGAGCACCTTGTACTCGCCCTCCTTGCGTTTAATGCCTTCAAGAAACTGATCAACCGTCTTGACTACACCCGGCGGTGGCCGATGACGCTTGACCTCGTTGAATTCCTCCCTGGCGCGCTGAAATTCCCCCAGGGCAAAATAAGCCCGGGCCAATTCAAGCCTGGCAAGATCATCTCCGGGGTTTGTCAGCAACACGCGCTCAAGCGCCAGTACGCCGAGCGACACGCGACCGGAATCGACCGCCGCGACCCCAAATATGTAATCGAATAATGGATCTCCCATGAGTTCAGGGTGCTCAAGACCCAGTTCATAGGCTTCCCTGGCATGTTGACGCTCAATAAGCGCCTTCATTTGATCCGGGATGGAACTCAGGCCTGGAGTGCCAGGCCTGGGAATAGAAAATGGGGCAATCGATGGCGTCGCGACTGACTGCCCGGAGGACGGAGGGGGAACGACAACCTCTGCGGCGGTCGCAGAGGCTGTGCTGGTCAGGGCCGCATCCCCGTTCGAGCCGGGTGCCCCGGAGCCGGCGAGTTGGACCGAATAAATCGCGCCGATATCCGACTTGGCTGATTTCGGACTTGTGTCAGACGCCTTCGGAATCGGCTCTGAGATCGGGATAACGGACGCCAGGGGGGATCTGGTTGAATTCGACGAGTCAGCCGAAGCGACAGCGTCCTGATGAGGGTCGACAGGAGGCGCCCGTGCACCCGGCTTAGGGGGCGACGCAGGGACTTGTCTAGGCACTGACGCTCCCTTCGAGCTACCTGTGGTTGACGGA
>CAINCZ010000029.1 GCA_903847195.1 uncultured Acidobacteriota bacterium
CCAAATTGCGCGGCTGAGGTACATTTAACCGTATGAAGCACGTTCTCCTTCTGGCGATTCTCGCCTTTGCTCTGGCCGGGTGCAATCGCCCATCCTACGTTGACGTTCCGACGCGGGTCTACGCCTGCCCCCTTGGCGCCAATCCGGGTCCCTCCTGCAAGGGCGCATTGGTCTTTGTGGGCAATATGTACGTGCGTGTCGACGAAGACGCCGCGCGGATCCAGATCCACGCCGAACCGCTCGGTGACACCGGGCTGCTGTCCACCAACACGGTCCAGTTTCGCGACTGCAAAATTCAGGATCGCCTGAACTGGTCGTGTGACGAAGGAAGGTCGATGACCTCCTATTACCTGTACAGAATGAAGGGCGGAGTCCTGCATGCTTCCTGGTCCACACCAGGCGACGCGCGCAAAATCCCGATCGTCGCGGTCGCCGGCGGAATGCGCTGGGTGTACCGGCTTGGATTAAAGACGCCCGAGGCCGAATTGCTCACGCAGCATCGCTGACACAGGGCGCACCATGAGGCGAATCCGGCAAGAGTCGCTCGTGCTTTTGCTGTGTCTTCTGGTATTTTGCGTATCGCTTGCGTATGGCATCTCGTCGGGTCCCGCTCTGCGCTGGCAGGACGAAAACGAATACCATCAACTCGCCGAAGGCCTGAGGCAATACGGGGCCTATGAGAAGGCGCCAGACGTCCTGACCTCCTTTCGACCACCCGGATATCCGTTTGTGCTCACGGTGATCTACCGGGCCTGGCATTCCACGATTGCCGCCAAGATCGTCAACGCAGCCGCGCTTGGGGCGACTGCAGTGCTCGCGGCCATGATCGTCTCCAGCGTCGTCGCCCAAGGAGCTCTCTTTGCGCCGCTGTTGCTGCTGTTTTATCCCGTATTCATCTACACCAGCGGCACACTCTACCCGCAGACGCTGGGTACGTTCCTGCTGGTCGCAGCCCTCGCCTGCCTCGTGCTGAAACCGGGCAACCGCCTTCTGACCGCGTTGTCCGGCATTCTCTTCGGTTACCTGATCCTGATGATCCCGAGCTTCCTGATGACGCTCCCGGTGGTTGTGCTGGCGCTGCTCGCGCATGACCGTCGTCTGCGGGGCGGCTTCCGCATGGCGACCCTCTTCGGCGTATGTGCCGTACTTGTGGTGCTGCCCTGGACGATCCGTAACGCGATCCAGTTTCATGAGCTGATCCCGGTTTCATCGAACTCGGGCATCAACTTCCTGCTGGGAAATTCCCCCCTGACAGGCCCGAATTCCGGGGTCAACGTGGATCTCAGCCGCTACTATGGCCTGGTTCCGTCGGCGACTCTCACCAGCGAGAAATCGGCCGACGATTACTACTTGAGGTTCGCGCTGGAGTGGATCATGTCGGAACCGGCCGCGGCCACCCGCCTGTACCTCCTGAAGACGCTCAACTACTTCAACTTCCGCAACGAGCTCGCCACCTCAGGGCGCGGCGGCGGGGCGGTCGACGTGCTGCTCTTTGCCACCTATTACCCCTTGCTCGCGCTCGCGCTGGCGCGCATCGCGTTTCGCAAAAAATTCCCGTTCACATTCACCGAGACGCTTCTCTACGTCCTCTACTTCAGCAATGCCCTGATCACTGCGGTGTTCTTCACGCGCATCCGGTTCAGGCTCCCCTTCGACGCGCTGCTCGTGATCATGGTGTCGATTTATCTTGGCAACCTGGTTGCCGACTGGAGATCGCGCAGGAAGGCTTGAACAGCCCGATCCTCCCGACCCAGCCCGGCAAGGGGAATGCGCGGGCAGGTGTTCACGCAGCCCC
>CAINCZ010000030.1 GCA_903847195.1 uncultured Acidobacteriota bacterium
CGGCGCGCGAATGGTGAGGTCGTTGCGATTGTCTTCCGCCTCGGCGAGCTGGGCGCGGGCCAGTTCGGTCTGTGCGGATGCGCTGGCGAGCTCAGCTTGCTGCTCGGCGATCTGGCGTTTCACAAGCGCGACCTGCGACTCGCGAATGCCGGGGTTGGCGAGCGTTGCCTGCGCGGTGGTGAGCTCGGCCTGCGCCGCCTCGACGCGGCGCTTCGTCGCAGCAACCACGGCGGCCTGCTGATCGGCGGTGGCCGCGGCCTGTAGGCCCTGACGCTCCGAAACTGCGCCGGACTTGGCGAGGCGCGTGTACGCTTCCTTGTCGAAGGCGGCGAGTTGATAGGCGGCCTGCTGCTGCACCAGGTCGGACTGCGCGGCGGCCAGATCGGCCTCGGCCTGATGGACGTGGCCCTCGGTGTCGAACTTCGACTGGCCCACCTGCAACTGGCTCTGGTCCAACTGCTGCTCGAGGACGGCGATCTGCTGGCGCGCGGCTTCGCCTTTCGCCTCGGATTCGGCGAGCGCAGCCTGCGCTTGGTCCTCGCGCGCGCGAATCTGCGCGTCGTCGAGGATGGCGATGATATCTCCGGCGTTGACGCTGTCTCCCTCGCGCACACGGACTTCAAGAATCCGGCCAGTGGTTTTGGAGGCTACGGCGGAGTCGTCTCCCTCGATGCGTCCGCTGACGGCGACGATGCTGGCGGGCAGCGCCGGCGTGGCGAAGAAGACGCGCCAGATGACGAGGCCGACCGCGATCAGCAGCACCACGCCGCCTGCGATTTTCAGCCTTCGACGGCGTTGGGTGGCGGCTGCTTCGAGTGCGTCCGCCGTTGCGGTGTCGGCGGCGAGTGGCGCGGCGCCCTTTGCGGCGTCCGGCTGGGGTGTCGATTCGGCCTGCTGCGACAGGCCCAGAGGTGTGGGTTCGGTCATTTACTGGCCCTCGGTTTTACTGTTCGTTTGGTTCGTTTGATGCTTCGTGCGGAAGTCTTCGAGCGAAAATTCTGCATGTAGGAGAGCGAGAAATCCGCGATGTGGTCCGCAATGCGGTCCACCTGTTCGGGCGTCAACTTCAGTTCCGGCCATGCGCCCTTCAGTAGCGGGGCTGCGAAAACATACACAACAATCTGTCCCATCACGCTGATCGTGCAGAGCCGCGTCTTTTCGTCGCTGGCCGGCAGATCGATCATTCTGCCGATGAGTTCGAGTAGGCGAGGGAAGAGCGGACGCCCGACTTTGTTGACGAGTTGCTGGAGCGCCGGCGTAGGTTGCGCCAACTCGTGGGCAAGAATTTTGAAGTGCCAATCCGGGAGGTCTCCTCTGCCAATGCTGCGCAGGCGAGCGCGAATCACCGCTCGCAGAATTTCATCGGGCGGGGCCGATTGATCCAAAGCGTTCCTTACATTCTCGATTTCGGCGGCCTGCATCGACTGCCGCACCACCTCGGCGTAGAGGCCCAGCTTGTCGCCGAAGTGGTAGTTGACGGCAGCAATGTTAGCTCCGGCGGCGACGCAGATCTGGCGGATGGTGGCGGCGCGATAGCCGCGATCGGCGAAGATGCGCCCGGCAACGTCCAGCAATTTGTCGCGCGTGGGGTCCGAGGTTGCGGAGCGGCGGCTGCGCTTGACGGTCCTCATATTGGCCTGCGAACGGTTCGCATTCATATTCAAACAATAGTATGAAACAGTTGTTTGAATATGTCAAGCGGGACAAGATGTAGGCAGGCGGATCCCCCTCACGACGATGAAGCCGTAATGAATGGGGCACCCGGCAAATGCGGGGATTCTTCCCCTTCACTCCGTTCAGGGTCAGAATGACAATTCAAAGGTTGGGCGCTACTCCTTGACGTTGACGCCGAGGGC
>CAINCZ010000031.1 GCA_903847195.1 uncultured Acidobacteriota bacterium
CAGGGAACGCTCCGAACCCTTATACCCCGTTGGCCGTCTCAAACTCCCCTATCTCTGGCCGGGCAAACTCCCCCAGGCAGGACGGGTTGATTATCAGTCATCGGAGCTGTCGCGCGCAATGCGCGCGGCAGCTTCTTTAAGTCGGTAGCTCTTTCCTTCAAACTCCAGCAGCACGGATCGGTGCATCAGGCGATCAAGAATCGTGCCGCTCATCGTGTTGTCCCCCAGATATTTTCCCCAGTCCTGAACGACCCGATTCGAGGTGACGACAACGCTGCGGCGCATTTTGTATCGCTGATGGATGATCGTTTGCAGCAACTCGGCGCCGGCGTCAGCAATGCGCCGGGCAAGAAACAGGTCGTCCAGAATCAGCAGGTCCGGTTCGATCAGGTTTTGCAGCAACTTTCCTTGCTCGGCTGCGCTCGCCAGACTGTATTTTGCGAAGGCGCTGTCGGCTTCAAGATACTGGACGTCGTAGCCTTGTAGAGTTGCCTGGTAGGCCACCGCCTTGGCAACATGGCTTTTCCCGGTGCCCGGTCTGCCGATGATCAGCGCGTTGGCGCCGTCGCCAATGAACTTCAGCGTGAGCAACTCGAAGCACGCCTGGCGCGGCAACTTCGGGTTGAACCGCCAGTCGAAGTCATGGAGCGTAGCCCGCTCATCAAGACCGGACTTTTTATACCGGCGCTCCATCAGCCGCGAGTGTCGCCGGTCCATCTCGTCCTGCAGGACCAGCGAGAATGTCTCAAGGAACGGTTGCTGACAGGCCTGAGCCTGAACGATGCGTGTCTCCAGCGTCGCGCTGATGCCGGAGAGGCGCAGCTCGCGCAATGCGCGGTTGATTTCTGTCATGGTCATGGTCATTTAGTGGCAATCCTCGGAGGTCAATGGCAGGTCGGCGCTTTGCTTTGCGCCCAGGGTGAACAGGTCGGCGTAGTCTTCGCCGTCCCGGATCAGTGGATGACTCTGGGTCAGCGTCAGTTCGTTTTGCACCGGTGCCTCCAGGTGCTCGAGCGCTTCGTCGGTCAGGCGCTCGGCCAGCTTCTTGATGGCCTGATACCCATGAATCCCGTCGCGCAACGCCATCGCGCAGGCCTGATCCACGATGCGCCGCGGATACCGTCTGGCCAGCCCGACGATGCCCCAGAGCTTGCGCTGGCCCACCCGTCCTTCCCTGCCAAACAGGGTTTCGCACAACTCAAGCGCCCCAGGGCCGATTGCCTGAGCCTGCTTAAGGATGGTGCGAGTCTCGCGCGAGGGATTAAAAAGCCGTTCCTCGTTGGGCAGCACCACGGTGCCGGGACGATCGACCAGGGCGTGGGTGCGTAGCAGTGCCAGTGTTCTCTGGTCGCGGATCTCAAGATGGCGCGCGAACACCCGCACCAACACCTGGCTGCCAATGGGGGCCGGGCGCGCCGCGTAGCTGCTGTGGTCATGACGGATACACGTGTCGTCGCAGACAGTGCGCGTCAGTTCGGTGAAGTACTGAACGCTGGTAACCGGCAGAGCCTTGAGGTATGGACGCTCCTCCCGGAACATTTCTTCGACCGGCCGCCGCGCACTCGCATGCACGCGAGGTGCCGCCCACCGCGTCTCCCAGTGCTCAAGGAATTCGTTCTGTTCCTCAAGCGACTCGAACCGCTTTCCCCTGAGGGCGGTCGCCTGAGTGTGGCCGATGGCGCTTTCCACTGCCCCCTTGCGGTTCGGGTCCCGGATGCGAGCCGGATCGGCCACCACACCGTAGTGAGCAAGCGCCATGGCGTAGACCCGGTTCAGCTCCGGTTCGTACAGGTCTGGCGTGATCACGCCTTCCTTCAGATTGTCGAGCACCACATATTGCGTGCTGCCGCCAAAGTACCTCCAGGCCTGTTCGTGCAGTTGCGCCCAGACCTCCTGGCTGGATTTCCAGACCACGCGCCGGAAGCTGCGCCGGGAATACCGCAGCGTCATAACGAACAGGCGCGGGCGACGGTATCGGTCGGTGCCAGGCATTCGCGTGAGCGCGCCTTCCCCGTAATCGACCTGGGCCTCCTCGCCCGGGGCAAACTCCAGTCGGTCAAACTGCTCCGGTTCACGCTGCCGCAACTTGCCGGCAAACCGCTTGACGCTGTTGTAGCCCCCGGTAAAGCCGAACCGGTCCACCAGATCCTGATAGATCGCGGTGTAGTTTCGTCGCAGGCGCAGTTGCGCCTCGATGAATTCCCGGTGCTGTTCGCAGTGGGAATCCTGCTGCCTAACAGCCGCTGGCCAGGGTGGGGGAATTTGGTGGCCAGAGCCGGTGGCCGGGGTGGGGGAATTTGACTGCTCGGCCGCCCAACGCTGCTGGTAAGCACGAATCGTCTTGCGGCTAATTCCGGTGACCCGCTCGATGGCGTGCTGGGTGGCACCCGCCTTCAGCAGGGTCAATAGCGTCGTTTGTAGGTGCGGTTTCAAGACGTTCAATCCAGTTCCCCTCGTTCGAGGGGTCAAGGTAACGTCCTGCCGGGATTTCGCTCACCGGACCGCAAAACGGGGCATTTAGCCCACTATTGCAGCCTGGTCAGGTGGGGGAAGTTGAGGGGGCCAGGGGTGGGGGAATTCGGGCGGCCAACGGGGAACCGACCGCGGCTTTGCTGTAGAAGTTTGGACTCGACCTGATAGAGGTTGTCCGAATTAGCCCAGCCCGAGAAATACGCCGCGAAGTAGCCGGTGTCCGGCCAAGGCCAGTTAACCGACGGATACGGCAAATTGCGGGACGCTCACTCGTCCCGAAGCCGACTTTCTGGCCGACCGTTTGAATGACAGCTTTGCGGGTTGGCGGACTCTCATGTTAATGAATTGAAGAGCGCCTTTGACCTACGAGTCCGCTGAGGGCGAATACACAAGGAGTCGCCTCGGCTGAACCAGAGATTCCTTGCTAGGCCTTGGCTACGAAATCATGGGATGCTGAACTTCAATTCAAGGATGGTTCAAATCGAGCGAACAGTTGTACCCATCGCTCAACCAAATCGTCGTCGACATCGCCAATACCCTTCGACAGCAAGACAACTTTCACACGTTTCGCGACTTCTACCTTCCAACCACGGGTGAGTTCGATTTTTTCGCGTATGGCCCAAGCCTCAACCTGCGGCACAATGGGGGAGCCTTTCGTCGCAACTTCCGAAAACTGTTGATCCGAGGCGCGAAAGACGCGATCCACAGCATCTACGAAGCGCTCGTGAGGAATCAAATCCTCAAGCTCAGAACCTTTGAAACCGGCAAACTCGTCAGTCGAGACGACCTTTTTCTCCTCACCGTTGTAGAGGCTGCTGCACAACTCTGTAGCCATCTTTGCGCCCATATGATCGCCATCCAGCAGAACTACAGGAAGGCTTTCGTCCCGGCCGGTAAGAATTCCAGCAGTAATCCGCAATGTCTTGGTGCCACCTGCGGGTGGGAATACCAGCTCCCGGCGAGGTTTGATCTTTCCAGCGCCAATGAGTAGTGCCTTCATTGTGGTCAGATAGTGCTGATCGGATGCTCCTTCTACAACTACGGGGAGGCATCCAAGAAGTAAGCTTTCAGCAACGTTCAGATTGAGTGCCGAATAAACAGCATAGGCGGCTCCTGCCTGTGCAGGATCCATACCTGACTGGCGCAGATTTGGGGAACACACAGTCGATCCATCTTCTGCGACATAGACCTTCCTCCCCCGATCCAATCGGTCGGGATCAACGAGAAACGGAGAGTGCGTTGTATAGAGTATTTGGTTCGTCTTGGTTAAACCATCAAAAAAGGCAGAAAGATCTCGTTGAGCCAGGGGATGAAGCGAAAGGCCTGGTTCGTCAAGCAAAAGAATCGCGTCCTCGTGGTCGCCCCGACTCTCGACCAAGAACACAAGATAGAAACTCAGAAACCACTGCAATCCTGTGCTGCGATTCTCGAGCTCGACTTCTTCGGGGCGCCTGTCGTCCGACACCCAGATGCGAAAGTGGTCGCCATCAGCTTCAAATCTGAAACGATAGTCACCTTGCTTCCACCAAGACTTGAACTCCTTGGTCAGGGTTGTGCTGGC
>CAINCZ010000032.1 GCA_903847195.1 uncultured Acidobacteriota bacterium
AGTTGACCGATGAGACGTGGGTATTGGCCAGGGTTGCGTCGAAGGACTTCTTCGCGGCAAAGTGGTGAAGCAGCACTGCCCTCTGATCCAACGCCTGCGCCATCGAAGCGGTGAGGTCCCGGTGCGGCGCGTGCAGGTCGCCCCGGTATGGCTTTGGTTCGACCAACGTGGTGGAAGGACGCTTGATTTCGACGATGGCGAGGTTTCCCGTGAACTGCTGCGCCATTAGGAAGTCGACGATGCTCTCCCCATTACCTCGGATGGTTGTCCCTCCAACGCTGGCCTGGTCCTGAAACAGAATTACCGGGTAAGGGAAGGCCAAGCCGAGGATGAACGGGTTTGCTTTGAAGAACGTCTGCCACTTCGGCTCAGGCAAGTTCTTCTGCAACATGGCATCGAACTCGCCGATGAGCTGCGCCAATGTGACCTGCTCAATGACGGCCTTGAGCTCAAACAGCTTCGAGGGCTCTTCGCTCGCGATCTTCTGGGCGTCTTCCCGGACCACCTGGGCTGCAGCGATTCCGTCCTTGGCGCTACGATTCGACGCCCGGCCACGCAGTTGAACGAGCTCGTAGATCTCGCCGGCTTTGACCGGTGGGTAGCGATGCTCGAATTGGTCAGGAAGCGCGGCATGCAGCGTCTCGTTGTAGGCGGCGAGCCTGCGCGCCTTCAACGAGCGGGATGAGGCTCTGTGGGTGATGGTGTCGATGGCCTTGCGGATACTGGTGAAACGATCCACGCCGAGCCTGAACGCAGGCAGCTCCACGCTGGTTCCATCGCCTGGTTCAATGATCAGTTGCGTGATGCCGACCAGCTCCAGGATGGCTTCCGGAATGAGCCGGTATTCCCATCGGAGGCCGAGCCCATAGATTGCGCGCCTGGCAAAACCCGTCGGCAGCTCTTTGAGCATCCCTTCGAAGTCTGGAAGCGACTCTGGCAACCACCAGGACCGACCGTCCTCGGGAAGGACGGTGATAGAGGTGAGCTCATCATATTTCGGCCCCAAGAAGTTGTGCCGGCTCGGATTCGCATCCAGGGGAAACATCGTCAGCTCCCGCTTGGACACGCGAGCGAGCAACACGGCACGCTTGGTCATCACTCCGGTCTCGTAAGACTGGAGCTCGCCGTGCGCGTAGAACTCCACGCAGTCCTCGCCATTGAAGGTAGTGGTCTTCAATGTCACTGGCAGCGCGTTCGGGTCCCGGTCCGAGTCAACCTCGCCGTCTTGATCGCCTCCATCGTCGCCGAACTCAGATTCATCTAGGGCGGTTTCCTCGTCCCAGTCGAACTCAATGTCATCGTTTGGGCCGGTTGTGTATTTGGTCATCTCCCTGGCTCCTCTCAGCTTGTAATTCGAAAAATCAGTGCGACTCCCGCCGCTCTAGATGCTGCAGCCAGCCGGGCTTGGTGCGGACGGGCGGCGCAACCTCCATTATCCGGGACTGCGAACGGGAGCTGGCCGGCAAGTCAATGGGGCCGTGGTTGTGAACTCGAGTAGCCCAGCGAATTGGTCGCGCTAATCTCTTCCTTATCTCTGGTCCTCAAGCGCATGGCCTACTCCGCTCAGGCGCACACTCCAGACCGCGCCGATCGACACCCTCAACTATGACACCGATCAGATGAGCAACTTCAACCTAGCGGAGTTCCGCCAGCTCATGACGCGTTCGCTGGAAGCAGCAAGCCAACTGCCAACGTACGCCGCAACCTGATCTGCACACTCAGACCAACAGCTCGATCTGCCACCCCTTGGCTGCCAACGCCATGCGGGTGTCTTCTGTGACGCGTGACGCATTGGCAGCCAAGCACAGAAAACTCGTCGGTCGCGACATCGCAACGTATAGGTTGCGCACCTGCCCCTGGTGAGTAACGCCGAGCTTGCCGAGGCCTTTGCCGACGCCGGCGATTGCGGGCAGGGCAAGCGCCAGATCGAATCGCTTGCTTTTGCCGCCGTACGATTCGAGCACCAAGGACGCTATGTGGGTCTCGCCTTTCATGATGGCGACGGTTCCCAGTGATATCGCCAGCTCGCGCCCGGCATGGGCCACCGTACAAACGGTGGGCGATTCCTGCACAGAAACTGGTGTCGCGGGTTGAGCTAACACTTCCAGAGCGTCGAAAGCCTCGGCAGTCATGCCGCTCGGGAGGAGCGCATGCAGCCGCTGGTACAGGACGCCTGGCAGGGCCTTCCTAGCGTCAGGTGAGCCGACTAGTGCAGCATCCAAAACCAGGTTCCGGATCAACGCCTGTAGCCCAGCCGCGCTCCCCAGAAGCTCTGCGACAGCACGCAGCAGACCACGCGCGTCTCGCAGGTCAGCCGTCACCGGAGCCCCCACCGCGCGCAAGATGTGAAAAATGGCCTTGCGCACGTCAGAGACGCGGTCAACGAGGGTCGCCGCCGAGTGCGGAGCACTGACCTGATCGATCAGGGACCAAATCCCGCCGACGACTGTGGTCGCGGCGCCGTTCAACTGCAGCGCGTACGACGGCCAGTAGTCGACGAGATGACGCCCCGCTTCGACGGCGCCATCCACCGTTTTGCGCGTGCACATGGCGCGCACTGGCCGATCGCGCAGCACCTCGGCATCGAATCGGTCCACCACCAACTTTCCGAAATGACGCACCACCCGGCCCACGTCTTCTGTCTTGTAGAGCAGCAGCACAGGACTGACGTCGTCGAGCGCATCGCCTTTGACA
>CAINCZ010000033.1 GCA_903847195.1 uncultured Acidobacteriota bacterium
CGCCGGTCCGAACCGGTCGCGCCAGCAATTTTTACGAATTCCCACGAACGCTACCTCGTATGATTGGCAAGAGCCGCCAATATGGCGCAGAAGTTTGAAGCTATCCGCAGATTGCGCAGACTGTCTGCATGTCAATAAGCAGACAAACCACCAATCTGCAAGAATCTGCGTAATCTGCGGACGGCTTTATGCCCGCCGCCCGGCCTTGTGAAAAATCTTGCCCTTCCCGCGCGGCAGGGGATTCTGGCGATGGCACTCTTCCATCACCGCCAGTTGCCGGCGCACCTGGTCCAGCGTGATGACGCGCTGGCCGCCGTTGACCAGAATGTCGTAGGCGTTGTCGTAGAAGCCGCGCGAGGCGAGGTCGAACGCCGGCGTCGCCTCGGGCTTCCACTGCTCTTCGACCCAGGGCAACTGCTCGCTGCAATACTGCCGTTTGACCGACCACGACCCGTTGAACCGCGGATGTTTGGGCGCCTTCTTCGGATCGAAGAATTTCCATTTCAGGCCGCTGTCGCCGCCGGTCAGCCCGCCCAGCGCGCCGCTGACGTTGTATTGATCGCCCTGCGGATAGGCGAGGAAGGAATTGATCATGATCTCGATCGTGGGCGCGCCCTTGCCGGACAGCACCACGAGGTCGAAGTTGTCGGCGTCGCCGTACGGGTTGATGCTGACCAGCTTGCCCGCCACGTTCGGCATCCGGTCGCCGAAAAGCGCGATGGCCTGGTCCATCGGGTGCGGCCCCGTGTTGAGCAGGTTCCCGCCCCAGTACGCCTGGCATGTCTGCCAGTCCCAGCGACGGCCGAAGCCGCCCAGGCTCATCCGGATGAAGACGATCTCGCCCAGCTTGCCGGAGGCGATGACCTCTTGCACCTTCTGGAAAACCGGGCTGAAACGCGAGTTCTGGAACGGCAGCAGCACGCGACGATACTTGCGCGCCGCCGCCACCATGCGGTCGAAGTCCGCCACGGTCCGGGCCAGCGGTTTTTCGCACACCACGTGGTAGCCGCGCGACAGCGCTTCGACCGTCCCCTGCGGATGCAGGAAGCTCGGCAGCGCGTTGACGATCAGGTCTAGCCCGAGCTTCCGGTCATCCAGCAAATCCAGGTAGTTCTTGTAGGCCAACGCGCCCAGTTCGAGCCGGGCCTCCTTGCGGCGCTCGGGCATCTCGTCCGAAACCGCCACAATCTCGTACTGGTGCGGCGCCTGCCGCAACCACTTGCAGTGAATGTTGTAGCCGCTGCGTCCCTGCCCCAGCACGCCTACGCGCAAAACTTTCGGTGTCATCTGCCATCGCTCCTTTTTGGGTTCGAGTTCGTTGCTACAATATCTGATCTTACCTTCTTGTCCACACACAATCTGGTACCCTCTCAGACAGACGTCAGCCCGCAGCCCCAACCGAACTCGAACAGGAGGCAACAGAGAGAACAGAGGTTTGGCTTGCTCTGTTGCCTCTGTTTTCTCCTGCTCAAACGAAGCTGTTCTGTCCGCAGCGTGTCGGCGGTCATCACGGACAAAGCCGCATCGCCCAGTCGCGCGC
>CAINCZ010000034.1 GCA_903847195.1 uncultured Acidobacteriota bacterium
ATTTTAAGTCCCGTGCGTCTGCCAATTTCGCCACCCGGGCAAGGCTGGACTCCAACTACTCTACACCATGAAGTCCGGCTGATTGTCCCGCATTGCTGGTGGAAATCGCATCGCGAGACCCCTGGCTGCCGATGTCCGCTCTTGCAAAAACGACGCTCGCCGCGCCCGTAACATTCTTTCCCACTTTGGTTCGGCGAGTTGCTAAACTCACCTCGCTGCTGTCTGAAAATCCAATCGAGGAAGCCTAGCCGATGAAGATTCGCCGTCTGTTGTTCCTTGTCGCTGCCGTCGCGGCGATAGCTCTTTTCCTGGCCCTGCGTCCCGCGCCAGCGGCTGCTGCCGGACCGATTCGCGTGGCCATCATCATGCCCAGCGCCACCAGCGATATGGCATTCAGCCAGGCGATGTTCGACGCGCTCAAGACCGTGCAGAAGGAAATGGGCGGTGAGTCGGCGCTTAAGATCGCCTACACCGAGAATATGTTCAAGATGGCCGATTCGGCCGCCGCTATCCGCGATTACGCTGGCCAGGGCTACGACATCGTCATCGCCCACAGTTCGCTATACGAGTCGGCCGTGGAAGACATCGCCAGAGATTTCCCGAAGACCACATTTGCCTGGGGCACCGACGCGAAGACCTTCGGATTGCCCAACGTTTATGCTTACAACGCCGCCGCCGAACAGGGCGGATACGTGAACGGAGTGCTCGCCGGTTTTCTCAGCAAGTCCAAGATCGTGGGCGTGACCGGACCGCTTGAGGTCGGCGATGCCAAGACCTACGTCGACGGCTTCACGCAGGGCGTTGCCTCGGTGGATGCGAAGATCCGTGTCGGCAAGAGTTGGACCGGTTCATTCTCTGACGTCGCCCAGATGACGCAGGCCGCCCGCACCCACATCTCCGCCGGTGCCGATATCCTCACTGGCACCTCGGAATCGGCCGTCGGCTCGATCGCCGTATGCAAGGCCAACGGCAAGGTGTTGTGGTTCGGCACGCAGCAGAATCAGACCGCACTGGCGCCGCAGATTGTCGTTGCCTCGCAACAGTATGACTGGACCGGCATCCTCCGCACGATCATCAACAACCGGAAGGCGGGAAAGCTGGGTGGCATCAATTACGTCGCCACGCTGGCCAACGGCGGCCTCCGCATGGTCTATAACCCCGGCTTCAAGCTGCCTCCGGCTGCCAAAGCGGCGGCGGATAAGGCAGTGAAGGACATAGCTTCGGGCAAGTTGAAGGTGAAGCCGTAGTCGCAGGCTGAAGGGAAATTCAGCTGAGCCCCGCGTCCGCCAGGGTCTGGCCGGCACGGGGCTTTTCGGTTGCCGAAATCCACTCCGGCTTTGCCGCGCCGGAGCATTTGCAGTAACCTCTCTGTCCAGGCGTGTTCTGGTGTCATCCAAGGGATGCGCACAGACACCGCTCACTTCCGCGCCGGAGGCTTCCATGAAACGACTGTTAGGTATCCTCGCTATTTTGGCACTCGCGCTGGCTGGCCCGGCATTGATGCTGGGGCAATCCGCCGCTCCGCCCGCGCCTCCCAGTTCGCCGCAGGCCAGTCAGGTCGAAGCACTGGTCAACAAGGCTGCGGACCTTGTGGCCAAGCAGGGCAAGGCCGCCTTCAAGCAGTTCCACAAGAAGGGAAGCGAGTGGTACCAGGGCGACGTGTATCTGTGGGCCTACGACATGGAGATGCATGTGGTCTTCAATGCGGCCTTTCCAAAGCGGGCAGGGAAGTTCGTAGCGGGCGAGAAGGACAAGAAGGGCAAACTGTTTGGCGAAGAGTTTGTCAGGGTAGCCAAGACGAGCGGCTCGGGTTGGGTCGACTACTGGTGGCCGAAGCCGGGACAAACTGAACCCGCGCAAAAGTGGAGCTACGTGAAAGCGGTGACGATCGACGGTCGTCCGGCCGTGATCGCTGCGGGGTATTATCCGAATTAGCGGATGGCCAGATTATCCGCAGGTTGGCCTCCCTGTCTTGAGCAGGGAGGCTGCGCTCCCGCTTAGCGGTTGATCTTCTCTGTTTCATCTCTGCATCGTTGCGCCGCTTGCCGGCCAGCTCGCGGTGAATCACAGCTCCCGCAGCGCCACCGCGATTGTGGCGCGGGCTGCGCGCAGCGCCGGAGGCACACCTCCCACCAATCCCATCAGCAGCGCGAAAGCGACTTCCATACCAAGCAGCCCGGGCGAAATCTGGAAGGCGAAGGCCAGGTGAGAAAACGACTGCCAGTTCATCGCGCCCGTGGTGTAGCCGTTGAGCGGCAACACCGCCACGCAGCCGATCACCCCGCCGACGGCAGCGATGCAGAGCGCTTCCAGCACAAAGGACGCCACGACGCTGCCGGCGCCAAAGCCCAGCGCCCGCAAAGTCGCTACCTCGCGCGCCCGCTCGGCGACCGCCGAGTACATCGTATTCAGCGCGCCAAAGATCGCGCCCACGCCCATGACGCCGGCGACAATGCCACCCAGCACGAGAATCAACTGGCTCAACACTCTCGACTGCTTCTCGTAAAATTCGACCTCCGACTCCGCCTGCACCGTCACCCGCGGGTCAGCCGTCAGCGCGTCCTTGAATCGCCCCAGGTCCTGCGGCGAATTCAGCCGTGCCGTGATGGACTGGTAGATATTGCGCGGGCGCTGGTAGACCTGGCTGAGCACGTCGCTATCGCACCAGAGTTCGGAGTCGAAGGCGCTGCCGCCCACGTCGAAAACGCCAACCACCTTCCATTCGCCGCCGCCGAATCGGACGGTCCTGCCGAGTTCCAGCCCCTCGTAGCTCGCCGCCACGTTGCGGCCCACGATCAACTCATTCAGGCCGGGCCGGAAAAAGCGGCCGGCCACCATCTTCACGCCGCTGCGCACGCCAAGCACCTTTTGGGAGACCCCGCGCACCTGCACGTTGGCATCGGTTCCGGTCGCCTTCAGCGGAAAAGCCGCAATTACCACCACCTCCGGACTCACGAGCGCACCCTGCTCGCCACGCGCAACCCCCGGGGCGTCCTCGATGATCCGCACCTGTTCGAGTGGCACCACGCTGTCCATCTCGGAGGTGGCGCCAGCACGGCGCAAGATCACATTCTGCGGCGAACCGGAGGACACCAGTGTGGCCCGGAACCCCCGGGCCAACGCCAGCATGGCGATAAAGACCCCGACCGTGCCGGCGATGCCCAGCACCGCCACGATCGTGGACCGCCAGCGGACGCGCAGACTCCGCACGTTGTAGGAAACCGGAATCGACACCTCATATCCTCCGCAGGGCGTCGACCACTCGCAGTCTCATCGCCCCCACCGCCGGCATCACGCCTGCCACCAGACCCACGGCAACGGCCAGTGCCAGGCCAAACGCCATCCCGCTCGGCGGCAGATAGAAGACCGGCAGCAAGCCGTGCAGCGGATCGCCGCGCATGGTAAACAGTTTGGCCAGCACCAATCCCACAACGCCGCCCAGCACCGCTACCAGCAGCGATTCAGCCAGCACCAGGCCCAGCATGAAGCGGTCGGTAAAGCCGATCGCCTTCAGCACCGCCAGTTCGCGCACCCGCTCGCGTACTGCCGTTGCCATGGTGTTGCCCGTGACCAGCAGCAGCGTGAAAAAGACGACCGTGCCAATCGAGAGGATCAGCATCTCGATGTTGCCCATCTGCTTCACCCAGCCCTGGTTGAACGCCTTCTCCGTCTCCGTCTTCGTCTCCCAGGGTGAATTGGCAAATACGCCGTCAATCGCACGGCTTACGGTGACGGCGTCATCGACGTTGCTGAGCCGCGCGGAGTACCAGCCGACCTGGCCCTTGCCCCACTGGCGGCGCTCTTCCAGGTAATCCCAGCGAAACCAGAACTGCGAGGTGTCGTCCTCTTTACGCTTTCCCGTGTAGATGCCCCGCAGGTTGAACTCCCAATTCCCGGCAAAAATCGTGCCTCGTATGGGAATCCGATCCCCGATCTTCCACCCGAATTTTTCGGCCAGGCTCTTGCCGACGATGCAAGCCTGCTTGTCGGCGAGGAAAGCTTTCCACTCTTCATCGGTGACCACGAATTCGGGGAACATGCTGCGGTAGGTATCGGAATCGACGGCAAATTGCGGAAAGAAGTTGCGCTCGTCCTGATAGACGCCGTTGAACCAGTTGGCGTAGCTGACCTCCTTGACTCCCGGGACGCGCAACAGCCGGTTGCGGTACGCTAGCGGAAGCGGTTGGATGATCGACACCTTGTTCAGCACGACGAGGCGGTCCACGCCGGCCATGTCGATCTGCGAATAGAAAGCGTTGTGCACCACCAGCAGCAGGCCAAAGAGAAACAGCGCGACGGCGAACGAGCCGATGGTCAGCGTTGTCCGTATCTTCTTGCGGAACAGGTTGGCCAGCACCAGTCGCCAATACCTCACGGCATTACCTCGCTGCCGGCGGCTTCGACCAGCACGCCCTTGTCCAGATGCAGCACCACGGGCGCGCGCCCGGCGGCCAGCGGATCGTGCGTTACCATCAGCACGGTTTTGCCGTAGTCCTTTACCAGTGTGTCGATCAGGCCGAGCACCTCGTCGGCACTGCGCCGGTCGAGGTCGCCCGTAGGCTCGTCGCAGAGCAAGAACGTCGGATCGGCCACGATGGCCCGCGCTATTCCCACGCGTTGCTCCTGGCCGCCCGAAAGCTGGCGCGGATAATGGCGCATGCGGTCGGCCAAACCCACCACGTCCAGCGCGGTCTCAACATGCTGCCGCCGCTCCGCCTTGCTGAGGCGCGTCAGCAGCAAAGGCAATTCGACGTTTTCAAATGCCGTGAGCACCGGTATCAGGTTGTACATCTGGAAGACAAATCCCACGTGCCGTGCGCGCCATGCCGTCAGCTTGTGCGACGACATGTGCGTAATTTCGTCGCCCGACACGGTGATTGTTCCCGCCGTCGGCACGTCGAGGCCGCCCAGCAGGTTCAGCAGCGTCGTCTTGCCCGATCCGCTCGGACCCATGAACGCGACGTAATCGCCCTGGTCCACATCCAGGTTGAGTCCTTGCAGTACGTGAATACTCTCGCCGCCGCGCTGGTAGGTCTTATCCAGCCCGCGCACCTGAATCAGGCTACCGGTTCCGTTGCCGTCCACCCGTACCATGGCTACTTCCTGACCTCTGCCTTCTGCTTGTCCTTCAGCGTTCCGCTGGCCTCGGTGACCACTTGCTCGCCATCATTCAGGCCGGAGAATACTTCGATGTCGGACCCACGCTGGCTTCCGGTCTTTACCGCACGCCGGTCCAGAACGCCATCGCGCAGTACATAGACAAAGCTGCTGCCGCCCTCGGAGCGCAGTGCGCGCTGCGGCATCAGCCGGGTATTTGCCGTCTGGTTCTTTGGCGGCTCGGCGAGAAACCGCACTTTGCAGCCCATGTCCGGCAGGATTCTCGGGTCCAGTTTGTCAAACGTGATCCGCACCTTGACGGTTGCTTTCTGCCGGTCGGCAGTCGGGATCACCGTGCGCACCTTGCCCGGAATCTCCCAGTCCGGATAGGCGTCGAGGATCGCCAGAACCGGACGTCCCGGCTCCACGCGCGCAATGTTGGCTTCGTTGACGTCGACCTCGATTTCGAGCGAGTTCATATCGACCACCGTGGCGATCCCGGTGCGCGTGAAGCCGCCTCCTGCCGAGATGGGTGACACCATCTCGCCCCGCTGGGCGTCCTTGGAAACCACGATGCCGGCAAACGGCGAACGCACAGTGCAGTTCTCCACATCCTGCTGGGCCACGCGCACACGCGCCTGCCCAGCCTTTATCTGGCCGTCGGTGGCCACGATGCGCGCCCTGAGGCTCTCCTCCATGGTGCGGGCCGCGTCCAGCGCCTGTTCGCTCATCACCCCGCCGCTATATAACGACTGCGTGCGGCGCAACTCGCGATCCGCGTTCGCCTGGTTGACCCGCAAGTCCCCAAGAGTCGCTTCCGTAGCCGCCCGGTCGGCCACCGCCGAATCCAGGCGTTTGCGCGCATCCGAACAATCCAGTTGAGCGAGCACCTGCCCCTCGCGTACCGCCATACCTTCGTCGGCAAACATCTGTTCGACTTGTGCGGTGATCTTGGCCGCCACAGTTGCCCGCCGTCGCGGCGTCACGTAGCCGCTGGCATTGAGCAGCACCGGGCGCTTGTCTTCGCCGCGTACGGCAGCAACACCGACCTTCATGCTGCGGTTCGTCAGCGCCATGAGGACGCCGCCTGCTACGAGGATGACGACCACAGCCAGAACCGCCCACCGCCAGCCGCGTCCATTGCGCCCACGCGGTCGTGCGCTTTCATCAATCCGCAGTGCCGACAGATCCGGCTTTGGCTTCACTCCCTGCTGTGGCATTCAGAACTTTCCTCCCTTGCCATGAGCTTTCAGATAGGTTACGCGATTGGCGCGCAGCGGGTTCCCCGTGTTGGCCAGATACCGATTCAATTTCCTGCACTATGGATGTAAGGATTATGGGGCTTTGACTCTAAATCTGTGTACCGGATGCTCTGGACTTGGTGAGGCTGCCGCTGCCGCATGGTTACCCCGGGCATGGCCCTCTTGCCGGGACGCCGCCGGGGGGCTGCGGTGGCTGCTACCCCACTACTCCGCCGCAATCACATTATCGGCGATCCAGTTCAGGTACTCTTCGCTGCCCGTCTCAATCGGTACCTGCACGCACTCGGGCAGTTCGTAAGAGTGCAGTTCGCGGATGGTTGCGTTCACCTCGTCGAACAGCGCCGCCGTGGTTTTGATCAGCAGCAGCCACTCCTGTGTGGTTTCTACTTCGTCCTTCCAGCGGTAGATGGATTCAATGGGCCCCACCAGGTTGACGCAGGCGGCCTGGCGGCGGTGCACCAGGGCGCTGGCAATTCGTCGTGCCTCGTCCTGCGAGGCGGTCGTAGTGAGAACGATCTTTTTCGCGTCCATGGATTTAAGGCTACTGTCTCTTTCTGCTCTTGCACGGCAACAATGGCAATTTACACTAAGGTTGCCGGGCGGGGAACTTCCCGTGCTGCCATAAACAGAGAAAGAGGCTGAGAAGATGATGGCGGAAATCAAGTTCGGCACTTCAGGCTGGCGGGCGGTCATTGCTGAGGATTTTACCCTTGCCAACGTGCGGCGGGCACTCACCGGCATCTCCCGTTACGTGCAGACGCAGAAGCCCGCGGGTGCCCAATTGCTGGTTGGGCGCGACCCGCGCTTCCTGGGCGAGACGCTGGTTCAAATCGCTGCCGAGGTCTTTGGCGCGCACGGCATCACGCCGCTGGTGATCCCCGAGCCTGCACCGACCCCGGCCATTGCATTTGAGGTGATCCGCTCGGCCGCTGACGGGTCCGTCAACTTTACCGCCTCACACAATCCGGCCCTGTACAACGGCATCAAGTTCTCATCCCATGATGGGGCTCCGGCGCTGCCGCACGTCACCCAGCAGATCGAAGCCGAAATATTGCGTGCTGATGCCGACGGATTGACGGCCCGCTTTGCCGCTGTGCCTGCCGTTGCGCAAACCGTCGAGGTTCGTGGACCCTACTCTGCCGGTCTGCGCGAGATCGTGGATTTCAACGTGATACGCAAGGCCGGGCTCAAGGTCGCCGTCGATCCGTTCTGGGGCGCCGCCCGTGGCTATACCGATGCGCTGCTGAGCGAGGCTGGAATCTCCTGCGTTACCGTCCACGACACCCGGGACGTCCTTTTCGGTGGGCACTCTCCTGAACCTGACGATCACCTGCTCGGCGACCTGCGAGAGGCAATGCGCTCCACGGGAGCCAGCATTGGTATCGCCACCGATGGGGATGCCGACCGCTTCGGCATCGTGGACGCCGACGGGACGTTTATCCAGCCGAATTACGTGATTGCGCTGCTGTTTGACTATCTGGTTGAAACCCGGGGATGGCGCAATGGCGTGGCCAAGTCCGTGGCAACCACGAACATGATCAACGCACTGGCCAAGCACCACGGCGTCGAGTTGTACGAGACTCCGGTCGGCTTCAAATACATCGGAGAACTAATTGAGCAGGACAAAATCGCCATCGGGGGAGAGGAGAGCGCCGGTCTTTCCATCCGCTACCACGTACCGGAAAAGGACGGCATCCTCGCGGGATTGCTCTGCTGCGAGATGGTGGCGCGCCGCGGCCAGCCAATCGGCGCCCAACTTAAAAATTTATTTGGCAAGGTTGGTTCCTTTTACCCCCAGCGGGAGAACTTCCGCTTGACCGCCGAAGTCAAACAGAAGTTTACTCAGAAGTTACAAAGCGAACCGCGTGAGTTGTTTGGGCGCAAGATCGCAGCAGTGAACCGGGCGGATGGACTGAAGCTGATTTTCGCAGATGACTCGTGGGTCTGCTATCGGCTGAGCGGCACCGAACCAGTGGTTCGCCTCTATAGTGAGGCGCGCAGCCAGGACGAGTTGAAAAAGTTGAGCGGAGCAGCCAGGGAATGGATCTTCGAGTAGACGAAAACGGCATCGGCATAATCGCCCGCGCGAGCGAATGGCTCGTTAGCTGGCGCCGCCGTTTGGCTACGCTGGCCGTGCTGCTGCTGGTGATTCCGCTCGGAATTCATGCCATCTACGGTTCCAACGGCTGGATCTCTTACGGGAAGAAGAAGGCAGAGTACCGGCAACTCCAGCAGGAGCTGCGCGAGTTGCAGGCGCACAACGAATCCCTCGAACGCCGCGTTCAGGCATTGCGTGAGGCCGATCCCCGGGTTATCGAGCGCGAGGCCCGCGAACAGCTGCGCTACGCCAAGCCGGGCGAAGTCGTCCTGGTAATGCCCGAGGAACGGCAGCGGCAGGATCCTGGCATGGCCCGCAGCAACGAAAAGCCGTAATTGCGTCCGCCGCAGGATTCGTCCATCCCCAGCACGATCCCTTCCCATCTTCGGTTTCACGTCCAGCGGACAGGGCGGTGAATCTCGGTATTGCCTTGACTTTCCTCAGCACTTACCCCTAAATGGTGCCGTTCCGCTTGCCCCGCTGGTAAACCGTGCAGAGTCCGCCCAAGGACCTTGCGAGGCTGCTCCGCCAGCGATGAGAGTTGTTAGGCTCCGGGCCGAACCTCATGGCTGCTTCTCGCTTGCGAGTAAGAACGCTCTAGCGAACTGCCACTAACGGAGGTTTGCGTGAAGAACCGAATCGTGATCTCCACCGCTGTATTTTTACTGCTAATTACCTGTTGGGCGGGCACGGCGTATGCGCAGAGCATTTGCGGCGCTCAGACCTGCCGTTCGACTGAAACATGCCTGGGCAACCGCTGCCTGCCCCGCGGATCGAGCCTGTGCGGTGCCGCCACCTGCAATCCGCTGCAGGAATGTCTGCGGAATCAATGTGTACCGCGCAAGAGTTCTGTCTGTGGCGCGTCGTTCTGTAACCCCACGCAGGAGTGCCTGAACAGCCGCTGTTATCCCCGGGGAACCAAGCTCTGCGGGGCGGTCGCCTGCAACCCAACGCAGCAGTGCCTGGGTGCGCCGGTGCGTCCGCAGTGTGTACCTAAAGGGTCGAAGCTGTGCGGTGCCGCAGTGTGCAATCCCACGCAGGATTGTATAGGTGCGCCGGTGCGCCCGCAGTGCGTGCCGAAGGGGTCGAAGCTGTGTGGCTCTGCTGTCTGCAGCCCGACGCAGGACTGCCTGAACAACCGCTGCCTTCCCAAGGGGTCGAAGCTGTGCGGCTCCGCGGTTTGCAACACTACGCAGGACTGCCTGAACAATCACTGCTATCCCAAGGGAACGAAGCTGTGCGGAGCGGCCGTCTGCAACTCGACGCAGGAGTGCCTGGGCGCGCCGGTACGCCCGCAATGCGTACCGAAGGGGTCGAAGCTGTGCGGCTCCGCGGTATGCAACGCTACGCAGGACTGCCTGAACAACCGCTGCCTTCCCAAGGGGTCGAAGTTGTGCGGAGCGGCCGTTTGCAATGCCACGCAGGATTGCGTGGGAGCGCCGGTGCGTCCGCAGTGCGTCCCGAAGGGGGCTAAGCTGTGCGGCTCCGCGGTCTGCAGCCCGACGCAGGACTGCCTGAACAACCGCTGCCTTCCCAAGGGGACGAAGCTGTGCGGAGCGGCCGTCTGCAATCCCCCGCAGGAATGCATCGGTGCGCCCGTACGGCCAACTTGCGCTCCGAAGGGCTCCGCCATATGCGGGGCTGCTGTCTGCAACCCGACCCAGACGTGCCTGGGCGGTGCCGTGCGGCCCACCTGTGCTCCCCGGGGTTCGGCAATTTGTGGTGCGGCCATCTGCAACCCGAACCAACGCTGCATGAACAGCCGCTGCCTCGCGAAGTAGCGACGAGGCAGCAGCAGGCAGGCTGCTGAAATCCATCCGGCGCCCGGTCGCCGACCAGGCCGGGTGCGCTGCGACCTGCGATTTGCTATGCTTCGCGGCAGTGAAGAAAAAACCGTCGATATCATTCATCGGGTGCGGAAGCCTGGTTTTGGCATTGGCTCCGCAACTGCACCGTGCTGGCTACAGTATCGAGGAGATAGTGGTGCGCCAGTCCTCGCGTCGGCGTGCCGCCGCGCTGGCCCGCCGCCTCGGTGCCACGGTCGTCAGCTTTGAACGGGCTGCGCTCACCGCCAAGGTCACATGGCTAAGCGTGAGCGATGCCGCCATCGGCGACTGTGCCGGCCTGCTCGCTGTCCGGCGCAAGAGTTGGAAGGGATGTGTAGTCCTGCATTCGAGTGGCGCCTTGAGCAGTGACGCCCTGTCGCAGTTGTCCGCACGCGGAGCCAGTGTGGCCTCGCTGCATCCGATGATGACGTTCGTGCGGCGCAGCGTGCCGCTGCTGGCAGGCGTCGGCTTTGCTGCGGAGGGAATGCCGGTGGCGCTGGGGGTCACCCGCAAGTTCGTCCGCGATCTCGGCGGGCGCTGGTTTGCCATCTCGCGAGCTGCCAAGCCGCTCTATCACGCATGGGGAGCCTTCGCCTCGCCGCTGCTGATCATGGAGTTGGCGCAGGCGGAAGCCGTCGCGCGGGCTGCTGGAATTGGCCGTCGTCAGGCGCGCCAGATCATGGAACCGATCGTGCGCCGCACCATCGACAATTACTTCGCTCACGGCGCCGCGGCTGCGTTCAGCGGACCTCTGGTGCGCGGGGACGTAGCCACCATCGCGAAACACCTCGCGCAATTGAAGCGAGTTCCCGCTGCGCGCGAGGTCTATCGAGCACTCGCACGTAGCGCCCTGTCCGCCTTGCCCGTGGGGCGCAAACATGCCATGGCAGGAATATTAATCGCTATCGGACGTGGTTTGCGGGGCTGACAGCAGGCCGCGCTGCTGCTACAATTATTTTACGTTTGGGGCTATAGCTCAGCTGGGAGAGCGCATCGTTCGCAACGATGAGGTCGTCGGTTCGATCCCGACTAGCTCCACCATCTTTTCAATGACTTGCGGCGGCTCAAATCTGTGGCCGCCGCTTTTTGTGGCGTGGTTTGTGTCGTAACCCCCGGTTTCACCCCCCATGAGCCTTCCTGTGGAGAGTCCGTCCAGGGCGGTGCGCTTTGCCTCAAGCCGCACGTGGCTGTAATGCGCCAGCATTTTTGCCGACACGTGCCCGGCAATGCTCATCACCGTGGAATCGCTTGCCTGAGACTCCGCTAGCTCGGTAATCGCATGGTGGCGCAAATCGTGGAACCTCAGCCCCGCCGTGGTGCTCTTGACCTTGCTGAGGTCGGCTTTGCATTCGTCGTTCCGGCAAACATCGCTTGGGCTCTGTTGCTTGCCGCACGCGGGGCAGTGAATCGCTCTTGTCAGGTTGCGCCAAGCCGTGCGCCATCCTTTCTGCGGTTTGGCCGGGTCAATATGGCCGTGCTCACAGGCAAAGAAAACGAAGTGGTCTAGCGTGA
>CAINCZ010000035.1 GCA_903847195.1 uncultured Acidobacteriota bacterium
GCGCGTCTGGCAGATGATTCCGACCGTGTTCGGCGTCATCCTGATCACCTTTGTCCTGTTCAACGTCGTCGGCGGCAGCCCGGCCACGATGACGCTCGGCAAGCATGTCAGCCCGCGTGCGCTGGAGGAGTTCGACGAGCAGCGCGGGTTCAACAAGCCGCTGTTCTTCGGCTCGTGGGCCAAGACCCGCGCGCTGGCCGCGGAGACGTTCGACCACGGCGCCGGCGCGGGGCGTGCCAGCGGGGAGTTCGTGGCGCAGGCCGGCCTGCGCCTGACCAACGACACTGTCGTGCCGCTGGCCTTCCCGCTGCAAGCGACCAACGCCTACCGCCTGACGCTCACCTACCGCCTGGCCGCAGGCGCGGGCGCGGTTTTCCAGGGCATGGGAAAGCAGCCGCTCGCTGGGTCCCCTTCGACTCCGCTCAGGGCAGGCAAGGCCTGGCAAACCGTCGCGCTTGATTTCCGTACGGGCAGCCAACCGACCGCCACCGACCTCGTGCTCCGCGTCACCGGCGGCTCGCTCGACCTGCGCGCCGTGAAACTGCAGCGCGGCGTGCGCAACCCGCTCGACTCGCAGCTGACGTTCTACCTGGTCCAGCTGGCGCATCTGGACTTCGGCGAATCGAGCAGCCTGAACCAGCCGGTGAGCGTGCTGCTGAAGCAGGGGATGGGGCCGTCGCTGATGCTGATGATCCCGATCTTGATCGGCGAGGAGCTGTTCGCCATCGTGCTCGCGCTGGGCTGCGCCTTCTACCGGAACTCCCTGCTGGACCGCACCCTGGTGGTCATCTCCGTGGCGCTGATGAGCATCAACTACCTGGCGTGGATCGTCGGCGGGCAATATGTGCTGGGCCAGAAGCTGGGCTGGTTCCCGGTGTGGGGCTTCGAGTCGTGGTCCTACCTGGTGCTGCCGGTGATCATCGGCGTCGTCAGCGGGCTGGGCGGCAACCTGCGCTTCTACCGGACGATCATGCTCGACGAGATGTACAAGGATTACATCCGCACCGCCATCGCCAAGGGCGTGAGCAAGTCCGGCGTGCTCTTCAAGCACGTCCTGAAGAACGCGATGATCCCCGTGGCGACCAACGTGGTCATTGCGCTGCCGTTCCTCTACACGGGCAATTTCCTGCTCGAGAATTTCTTCGGCATCCCGGGACTGGGCTACCTCGGCATCAACGCGATCAACTCCTCGGATGTGGACGTGGTGCGCGCCCTGGTCTTCATCGGCGCGGTGCTGTTCGTCGTCGCGAACCTGGTGACCGACCTGCTCTACGCGTGGCTGGACCCGCGCGTGCGGCTGGAATGAGAAGCAATTGCCGATTGGAGATTGCCGATCGATGATTTGTGGTGGCAACAACGTGAAAGCATGAGCACGACAGCATCAGAAGTGCAGGGCCGCTCGTTGTGGGGCGATGCGTGGCAGCAGCTGCGGCGCAGCTGCCTCGCGCTGGCGTGCTTGTGGATCATCGGCGGCTACGCGGTGGCCGCGCTGTATGGCGAGGGGCAGTATCTGTATTACCAGTGGCAGGACCGGGCGGCGCCCTACAACGAGACGCACCTGGATCTGCAATATCAGGCGCCGGTCCTCGCGCACCCCTTCGGCACCGACGGGCTGGGGCGCGACGTCGGCACCCGCCTGCTCCAAGGGGCGCGCATCGCCTTCCAGGTCGGCATTGTCACCTCGCTCATCGCGATCCCGATCGGCGTCATCCTCGGCTGCCTGGCGGGCTACTTCGGCGGGCGCACCGATGACATCATTGTCTGGCTCTTCTCGACCTTCGCCGCGATCCCCGGCCTGCTGTTCATCTTTGCCATCGCGATGGTCGTCGGCAAGGGCCTGCTCGGCATCTACCTGGGCATCGGCCTGACCACGTGGGTCAACCTTTGCCGCCTGATCCGCGCCGAGGTCATGAAGCACAAGGCGCGGCCCTACGTGCTGGCGGCGCGCGCGCTCGGCTTGAGCCACGGGCGCATCATCTTCCGGCACATCCTGCCGAACGTCTTCCACATCGTCATCGTCACCTTCACGCTGCGCTTCTCCTACGCGATCGGCACGGAGGTGTTCATGAGCTTCCTCGGCATCGGGGTGCAGGGCGAGCCGTCGTGGGGCCTGATGATCAGCAACGCGCGGCTGCGCCTCTGGTACGGCGTCTGGTGGGAGATGGCCTTCAGCACGCTGGCGATCTTCGTGATCGTCCTCGCCTTCAACCTGCTCGGCGATGCGCTCCGCGACGCGCTCGATCCCCGCCTCCGCACCCGCGAGGGCTGAGCCGTTTTCAATGCATGGGTTTGTTCCCGCCGGATCTTCCCATCCCTGGAAAACCATGGCTTTGCGTTTCCCACCCTTGGAAAACGCCCCATGACCATGTTACAAACCCCGCTCGCAAAAGGAGCATATCATGAAGAAGGCGATGCTGGTGCTGGCGATGGTCTGGGTGGTGGCGGCGCAGGCGGGCGACTTGACGCTGTGGTACGCGAAGCCGGGCGCGAAGGGTATGAACGAGGGGTTGCCGATCGGCAACGGGAAATTCGGCGGCATGATTCTCGGCGGCGTCGAGCGCGAGGTGGTGCAACTCAACGAAATCAGCCTCTGGACCGGCTCCGAAATTTCCACCGACGATTACGGGAAGATGGGCTCCTATCAGAAGCTCGGCGATCTCATCATTGATTTTGCGGGCGAGACGGCGGCGGTCGCGGCGCCGACGGCTCTCTGCGTGAGCGGGCAAAAGGCTTTCGTCGAGACCGAGGAGGTCAGCGCCGCGAGCGATGGCAAGGCGCAGACGAAATGGTGCGTGGAACATCACGACCAGTCGGTGATCTGGGAAATGCGTCTGCCGGAGTCGCGTATCGTGAACCAGTACACGCTAACTTCCGCAAACGACATGCCGAAACGCGATCCCTCGACGTGGGAACTCGCCGGCTCCAACGATGGCAAGC
>CAINCZ010000036.1 GCA_903847195.1 uncultured Acidobacteriota bacterium
ACCTGCGTCTTCGCAATCATCGGCGTCAGCGTGTTGCCGATCGGCATCCCATCGCCGTTCGCCTTCGCCGCAATCTCCAGCAGATCAGCCATGTGCTTCGCACCGTTCTCGACCGCTGCGCGGTGTAAGTTTCACCACGCTCGGCGGCTGGAACCTCAGTTGGGGCTGATGGCTCGCATCGGTGATCGACAGGCCACATTTACACATCGAGGAGTTTTTCGAACTCACCGCGTCAAATGGATGGTCCGTCGCCGTCAGCCGCTTCACCAGCTCGTTCCGCACTTTCTCTTTTAGGTGTCTAACCATCCAGCCCTCCCGGCAGCGGCGGCATCCCGTTGTGCTGCACCCGGCTCATCGCCGCCAGGTGCGCCTGCGCCTTCATCCTCACCTGGTCATCCACTATCGGCATCCCCTGCTGCTCCAGGAACCCGCTCACCAGCGCATTGTCTCGCTGTTTCCTCTGATATTCAAGCTCTTCCTCCTGCATGTTCGCCCGCATCTGGCTCATCGGCACCATCTGCGCGAACTGGTTGATGCAGTCGATAATCCCATTCTCCTCCACCAGCCCGAAGTGTACAAACTGGCTGTGCGTCGCCGCCGCCTTGGTCATCGCGGTAGAGAACAGCAGCCGCCCCACCCGCATCAGCGGCTCCAGGCTCTTAATCTGGCTCGCCCGCCGGCTGTCGTCTTCTTCCCAGTACGGCCGGTGGATGCGGATGCTCACGTTCCGCCGCGCCGCCTCGTTCCGCACCAGCGGCGTCATAAACTCGCTGCCCGGCGTGTCCAGAATCATCATCCCGTCCGCCTGGTGGCGCTTGTGCTCCTGCACCATCATCTCCGCCAGGCCGGTCGGCGTGCGCGTCGTCTGCCACGTGTCGATCACGTACACCTTGCCGTCGATCACCTTCGCGGCAGCGCCTTCGGTGAACTTCGCCATATTGCTCTTGCCGCCATACTGCACCCTCCAGCAGGTAAACACCTCGCCGGAGTGCCCCACAAACGGAATCTTCTCCAGCGCCACCAGGCAGCTCGCATACAGCTTCTCGTCGAACACCGGCACCGCGCCGCCCTGCGGATCGTTCATCTGCTGGCACATAAACGATTCATAGTTTTTGTGGAACTTCTCGCGCAAAAAGTTGTAGCTCAGAAACTCCGGGAACAGCAGCTCGCAGTCCTCTTCGCGCGGAAACTCGCCCGGCAGAAGCCGCGCGCCGTTGTGCGTGCGCAGGCTACCCCGCACCAGCACCACCCAGTTCTCCGGGTTCTCCTCCGCGCTGCGCAGGCAGGTTGCGTAATAGTCGAACGGGTGGTAGCGCGTCCCGCCAATCGAGAGGTAATCGTCCTCGCCCAGCAGGTTCTCGTTCTGGTCGCAGGTGTTGATCACGCCCTGGCGTACCTCTTCCGTTACCCCGATGCCGCTGTTGTTTGTGTCCTCCACATCGTCGAAGTCGAGCATCAGCGGGTGCCAGCCGCTCTGTGTCGACTTCGGCGACGTGTAGGCCAGCGTCGAATCCAGGTCGCCCACCGCGCCGCCGCCGCGCCGCAGCAGCGTGTTCCACACCCAGCGCTGCTTGTTCGGAGACGCCTGCGGGTTGCGGTCGGTCACCAGCTCGGGATACATCAGTTGCAGCACCGTCGCCGCCTCGCCCGGCGCGCGGTAGAACAGCCCCGCCGTCTTCACGCTCACCTCTTCGGCTAGCGGCTGGGTCGCGCTCACATTCAGGATGGTGATGGTCTCGGGGAACGCGGCGATCCACTGCGCCCGCTCCACCCGCTTCAATGTCGTCTTGAACGTGCGCCGCGGGTCCAGGTGCAGCCGCTTCTTTTTCTGTTGCTGGTGTTTGATTGGGAGCAGGCGGTTTTTTGGGAAGTAGAGATCGACCGCGGCGCGGTGCCGTAGCTCGCTGAAGTCGGGAAAGCCGATGGTCTGCGCCGCGAAAAAATGGTCCGTCTCAAAGCGATGCCGCATATCCTCACGATATGCAGCATCACTCACGATCCGGTCGGTGTCGAGAATCATGTGCCGTAGCCGCCACTGCCAAGATGCCGTCTAAAAGTTAGCGGGATTGGACCTGAAATTGATCCGTCGCAGCCGATGATAGTGGTGTCGTCTGGATGCGACGAGGCTAACACTGCGACGTTTTTCCCGTTTTTCTCAATCGTGATCGTCATACCGTGAGCGACACGGTCAATTGCGTCGCCAGGGGCCGCGCGCAGTTCCATCATGTTGATGGTGGCTTTCTGCCCGCGGAAGTCTTTCGGTGGAAGTGGCATTTCACGCCCCCGGCATCGCTCCAGCAGCCGCCGGAGCCGGCTCCGGCTCACCGCCGCCCGCGGCCTCTTCTTCGCCGCCGCCCTGGCCGTTCATGCCCATCTGCTCGGCCACATGCTCGCCCGCCTCTTCCGGCGTCGCGCTGGTGGCTACGTTCTCGCGCTCGGGCTCGGTGTGGTGGTCTTCCTTCTTGGCTTTGTAGGTGTGGTGATGCACAATCGATCCGTCCTCGGCCTGCACGCTGCGGATCTGGTGCAGATGCTTCTTCGGCCTCTTGCCCTTCTCGCCCTCGCCGCCTTTTTCCTTGCCCTTCTCTTCCTTCGCCATCGCCACACCTCGGAAAGTTGGCCCCTACGGATTATTTAACGTGCGTCACGTATCGCACAGGGGGCCTTCGCCCATTCGGGCATTTGAAAATTATTCCGGAACCTCTCGTGGTCGGGCTACTCCGGAGAACGCTATCCACGCCAGCGGATGAATCTTTACCCGCAGCTAAACCTCTGCACATTCACCACGGTCGCGCCCGTCCCGCTGGTCGCGCCGCTCGACGTAGCCGACAGCACAAACGTCGGCAGCAGGGAAACGGTAGGTGGATTCGCGCTCGGGTTGCCCACGTTCAGGAACGGTCCCACCACGAAGTTCGAGAAGGTGGCCGTGGCAACCAGGGTGCGGTTCAGGTAAAACTCGATCTTGCCCGCCAGCTCGCCGCTCACGGAATCGAAGATGCCGGTCGCGTGCGCCCACCAGCTCCGCGTCACGTTGGCGCCGCCGGTGCCGTTCTGCGCGATCGCGCCACTCGACCCCAGCAGGTTGCCGCTGGCAATCGCCAGGCCCTCGTAGAGCTTCAGCGTCATATTGCTGGTGGATCCGCTCTTGATCGTGCCCGACGCCCAGATGTCAAATGGGGTCTGCTCCACCGGCGTATCCGGTCCCAGCGCGCAAGACAGCGGCACCGTCGCCAGGCTCACGCTCGGCACCAGCGTCTCTGTGCTGCTCACCAGCGTCAAAGTCGCGGGCAGCGGCCCCGTCGGCGTCGCCTGCGTGTTCAGCGGAATCGCATTCGGTACGTTCTGCGACTGCGAGTTTGGTCCAAACTGCCTATCCGACAGGTAACCCATTGTCTTCTCCTCCAGATGTTGCGGCGGCATCCCCGCTCACCGGCAGTGTACGCTGAACCCAACCCTTCCCGTCAAGCAAATCTTGAAATCTTTGTACGGCGTCCACGTATTTGTCGAACTCCCCCTCGTCGACAGACCCATCCGTCAAGCCGGTCAGCAGTGCAATCGCCTGCTTCAGCGCCTCGATATACTCGCGCCGCCGCCCGCGGTCCTCGTCGCTCATCCGCACCCGCGCCCCGGCATGCGCTTCCCCCACCTCGCCGCGCGACTTCCGCCACAGCTTGAACTCTTCGCGCTCCTTCACTGACGACGGATGATAACAAGTCGGACAGCGCCGCCGCAGGATGTTGTACTTCTTCCAGTCGCGCAGCACCTGCCCACACTCCGGCCCGCAGGTATCCTTACTCCGCGAGGTCGCCCGCCGCGCCGGCACCTCCGTCGTGCAGATCACGCAGCGCAGCTTCAGCCCCTCAATCCCATCCGGCAGCAGCGGATTTGGTACCACTTCCATTTCGCTCACCCGTTCACCTCAACCCTATCAACCCTGACTTTTTCGCCATTTTCTACAAATGCAGCCGCGGCGGTTTTGGCGTCCTCCTTGGAAAAATAGATGTGAGCGCGTTGATTTTCGTCATACTCAACTGCGCCCTCGTCGGTGTCTTCACATACTGCCCAGTGCCATGTTCTACGATTCATGCCGTGAACTCCTCGAACTTCCAATCCTTCATTCCTTTGTCCCACAACGCCACCACAATACGAAAAAGTGACCCGAAATCCTTCACGGCCCACTTCGTCTTCACCCGAGCGTCATCTTCCCAGTGTCCCTTCGACTCGTGCAACTGCACTGTGCCGTCGGGCATCTTCACCGCGAAATCTGGCGTCCAGAACGTCGCCGGCGCCAGCTTCAACTTCAGCGGCTCAAACTTCCAGTCCCGTATCTCCCCAGTCGCCCGCCGCAGCTCCAGATGCGCCGCATATTTCTTTTCCAGCCCGTTCATCCGCCCGGGCTCATGCCGCGCTCGCCCACCATCCACCTTACCCAGCTTTATACTCGACTCTTCGGCTTGGCTAGTTAGCTCCGCGCCCGTTTCCCTGTTCTGCCGCTCCGCGATGTACTCAGCGAGGCTCAGGTGCATCAGGCTCGCCGGCCGGTTGCACCACTCGATTCTGATTGCATCGTCGCCCATATCTGGTATTATACCGGCATGGCAGCTGAAAGCAATACGAAAGAAAAAAAATCTGCGGCGCAAAATTCCCGGGGTCTGCGGTTTGAGTTGCGCTTCATCGACCAGGCTCACCTCGACCTGGTTGAGCGAGCCAAGCAGCACACCGGCGCCACCTCGATGAACTCCTGGATTGCGCAGGCCACGCTCGCCGAGGCCCGCCGGCAGTTGGCGGCGAAGTGATGCGGCTCAACGGCTGGCAGCGGATCGGCGTCATTGCGTCCGGCGCCTGGGGAATCGCCGGCTGGCTCATCGGCAACAGCATCGGCCTGCACGGCGGCGACCTGGCACAGGATGAGTTCGCGGACTGCATCGCGTCGCCCATCACCACCGGCGATGCCTGCCTGGCTCACTTCAGGACCGCCTACGCGGCGGGAATCGACGGACATTGGCTCACCGCCGCATTCTGGGCTGTCATCCCCATCCTGCTCGGCTGGCTCGCAGCCTGGGCCATCGTGGGACTCACGCGCTGGGTGCGTCGCGGCTTCCAACCCTACCGTGTCCAACCCGTGTACTTCTCCCCTGAGTTCATCGCGGCGCTCAAACGCAACCTCGGTAAACTCTCGATCAAATAGCCGTCTTCTTCGGATTGCCCAGGTTGATCAGCGTGTACTCGTTCGGCAGGCACACCCGCTTGCCGCCCTTCCGTGAAAACCGCGCCTTCACCCGGATCGCCTTCACCTTCACGAGGTCCGCGAGTCCGCGTTTCATTGTATCGGTCGAGTCGCCCACCAGCTCCGCCAGCTTCCGAATCTCAATCTCACATCGCGACTCGCGGGTGAAGTACGCCAGTGCCGTGTAGCTGCGCAGCGCCCGCTGGCGGCGGTTGCGCGGCATCTTGGCCAGCGTGGTGTCAATCAGCGCCCTGCTGATCCAGAGGAATGGCAGCGTTCGTGTGTCTCGCGCTACCAGGCGTTCATCGCTCATGTGTTGGGGTTCTCACGGACGCCCAATCTAAACACACTCGACCGCCTCGCCCTTATTGTCGATCCCGGCACATCTGTGGAAAACCTGTGGAACGCTGTGGATAACCGCCGAATTCCTGTGTATCGCTGACGGCGGATGGATTTTCTCTGCGTGGAAGTTCTTTTGTTTGCAACACGCTTCGTTTTTTGTTCGTTTTTGTGTTTCTGACCCATACTTATCTCTATTGGTGTTATGGATTTACGTGGGGGGTGGGTGCACGGGTGCGGGGGGGGGTGGGTGCAGGGGTGCGGGGGTAAGTACTTCGAGAATTTAAAACGCTTATACAGAAAGATCGTAGTAGTAGGTCCCTTTTCCACAGCGCGTTATTGCGGTTGACTCCGGAAAGGTTTTCTCTTAGCCCACCATTCTTCACTGAACGAATCAAAAGAAAGGTTATAGATAACTATAAAGTAGGGTGCGGCTCCTATTAGG